>JAJRXE010000008.1 GCA_024276455.1 Calditrichota bacterium | reverse complement strand
CCCGATTCGGTGCTGACGTTGTTTCGGCAAATACAGCGGGAAATAGCCGCCCGACAGATGGGGACGCTGGTCGGGCAAATCGAGAAATTGCAAAACCAGCTAAGCCGCATCAGTCTGGAATTTTTCGGTCCCGATTACACCTGGAAGGTACAGCGCTGGAGTTTGGCGAAAATCGTGGGAATGCTGGTAACCATTGGGTTGTTAAGTCTGGGTGCCCCTTTCTGGTACAATGTGTTGAAGAATTTGCTCGGTTTGCGCACCCGTCTGATGCGCCGGGAAGAGGAAGAACGCCGGGTTCGTCGCGCTGCGAGCCAGAAACTTCCTCAGCTGTGAACGAAATAGTCCGGAGAGAGAAAATAGAGGTCTCCTTTGCGCGGATAATATCCTTTGCAGGTGGCACAAACTATTCGGTTTGTTTGAATCTCCAATGTGCCCCGGCATTGGGGGCATTGAATCAGCTCCGCTAAAGAGATTTTGGGGCGATGGGGAAGCCGCCACTGGAAATAGATTTTGAGCACTTCTTCGCCCAGTTTCTGCAGCAGGTTCCAGAAAAATTTTACAATCGATTGGGGGATGAGAGCCGCATATTCGTTGGGATGGAAAGGGCGTTTTTCAATGCGGTAAGGAATCTCTCCGTTCCAGTAAAAGCGGGTTTTGGTGAGTTGAGGGTTGGAATGGTAAAACAATTTAAAGCCCCAGTTTTTTTCCAAAAGCAAGCGCAGAACGTCGTGGTGAAACAGGTTCTTGTTCTTTTTGGGGAGGAACACCAGTTCACCGTTCTCATTTTTCACGAACCAGAGGTGGTAGTCCCGATGTGGTTCGGCGAATTCCAGCAGCGCCGAGGGAGTTTCCAGATACCCCTGTTGGCTGACCCGCATCAATTCCGCCAGCGCTTTGGGGGGATGTTTCACGTGTTCCAGCACATGGGCGGCAATGGAAAAACCAAAAGCCCGGTCGCGAAAAGGCAGTTTCTCGATGTCGCTCACAATCAGGGGACGCCCGTCCGTGCGCAGTTTACCGCCCCGTTGCGACTCGTTCAGAAACTTGTCCACCAGCACATCGCTCTGGGGGTAGGGGCGATGGCCGGAACCAACTTCCAGTACCGGTCGGGGTATGCCGAAGTATTTCATCCCTTTTTCCTTTGCTTTTGCGGAATTTTTATTCTACTATTTTTAGAGGCAAATACAGCCACCAAACAATTCGTTTAGCAGGAAAATATAAAATAATTTTTCGCGGGGACAAAATTAAGGAGGAAAAAAATGAAATTAAACGAGATGATAAAGAATCGGATGGTACACTGTGTGAATGTGGCAGACAGTGTCCAGCATGCGGCGGAAATTATGGCCCAGCATAATATCGGTTCCGTCCCGGTGTTGGATGGCGACCGCATTGTGGGCATCTTTACCGAAAGAGACCTGCTTACGCGGGTCATTGCCCAAAAGAAGAAGCCGGAAAAGGTGAAAGTCTCGGAAGTCATGACCGGAGAGTTGTATTTAACCACTCCGGATTGCCGGATTTCCGATTGTATTTCTCTCATGAAAAAGTACAACGTGAGACACATGCCGGTGGTGGAGGGAGATCAGCTGGTGGGCATTGTTTCCCTGCGCGATTTGCTGGGCGTGGAAATGGAAGACAAAGATTACGAACTACGGGTGCTTCACGAGTACATTCACTACATTCCCCCGTACCATGTTCGGCAGGCAAAGAAGTGATTGGAAAATAGTGACTGAACCATGATTAAGATTGCCGCCCAACAGCCTTTTTTTCTGCCGGATTTTTATTTTTTTTACAAGCTTTACGCCAGCGACATTTTTTTACTGGCAGACCATCTGCATTTCCGCAAGCAGTCTCCGATTGTTCGAGCCCGACTGGCGGCCCCCGAACCCCGGACGTATTTAACGGTGCCGGTGTCTCATGGTGCCGATCCTCAACCTCCCATTCGAACCGTGCAGCTGGATTCCTCCCAGGATTGGAAACGCCGACATCTGCGCACCCTGAGTACGCTTTTTCGTCAGACACCCTATTTTGAACATTATTTTCCCCTGCTGGAAGGAATTTACCAGCAGGATTACGCCAATCTGGCTGAATTTCTAATCGCCCTGATTCGCTGGCAGGTGCAGTTGCTGTTTCCCCGCCGCCAGTTGTATGTTGCTTCGCAAGAAGGAATTGCGGAGGCAGATGATTTGTCTGCCTGGGCGGAGCGTCATCGTCCTCTGGAGTGGTTGGTGTATCCGGCGGAAGAGGAGTATTACCGGAAAAATCTGGCGGCTTTTCCGCGACGTTCCCTGACCTTGCCGGTTGGTCTTGCTTTTCCCCCCGGATACGCGCCGGAACTACCCTTGTTAGTGCTGTTTTTTCTGCGGGGCCCGGAAACGGTCATTTTTTTCCGGTAGCGATTCCGCCGTGGTAAAGCACTTGCTTTTAGGGTTTCATTTTATTAGAATTAACATCTTTAAAGGGCGGGATGTTACATGGATGGCAACGTTTACAATCAGCTGTTAGAGATTCGTCGCAGCCGGGGAGCCGGATTTGTGGTATTGCTCGATCCGGATAAGCTGGATCGGGAGGACTTGGAGGAGCGGCTGCAGATTTTGAATCAGAACGGGGTGGATGCCCTGCTGGTGGGAGGATCCATGTTGTTGCACAAGGATTTCGATGGCTTTGTGCAGCGGGTGAAGGCAGCGGCGGGCGATTTGCCGGTCATTCTTTTTCCCGGAAGCATTTATCAGCTCTCCGGTGCCGCCGATGCCCTGTTGTTCCTTTCGGTGCTTAGCGGGCGGAATCCCGCCCATTTGATCGACAATCAGGTGCTGGCGGCGCCCGTCATCTGGCAGTTGGGGTTGGAGGCCATTTCGTGTGCCTACCTGCTGGTGGAGTCCGGCCAGGTTACCAGTGCCGAGTTCATGAGCCACTCCCGGCCTTTGCCCCGCAACAAACCGGATCTGGCGCTGGCCCATGCGCTGGCCGCCCAGTACCTGGGCTTTAAACTGATTTACCTGGAGGCCGGTAGCGGAGCGCAGCTTAGCGTACCGGAGGAAATGATCAGTGCGGTGAGTCACACGGTGTCGGTGCCGGTGTTGGTGGGCGGCGGAATCCGTTCTCCGGAACAGGCGGCGCGCAAAGTGCAGGCCGGTGCCGCTTTTGTGGTGGTGGGAAATCATTTCGAGGGCGACAGTCCCGCCGAGGCGGTACAGGCATTCGCCCAGGCGATTCACCAGAAATAACTTTTTAAAAAGGGAGTTAATGCTTTGAACGAGCATCGGGACTGGCTGGCATTTTTAGAGAAAGAAATTGAAGAGAACATTCAGGTAAAGCGGCGTTTGCTGGAGGGAAACCTGGAAACGGTGCTCCTGGCGGCGCAGGAAATTCTTTCCTGCTTTCGGGAAGGGGGAAAACTGCTAATCTGCGGGAACGGAGGCAGCGCCGCCGACGCCCAGCACATTGCCGCCGAAATGGTGATTCGCCTGAAAAGCAGTTTCGATCGACCCGCCATTCCGGCCCTTGCCCTGACCGTGGATTCTTCCATCTTGACGGCCGGGAGCAACGATTACGGTTTCGAGCAGGTGTTTGCCCGCCAGATTGAAGCGCTGGGCAACCGGGGCGATGTGCTGCTGGCCATCAGCACCAGTGGTAACTCCGCCAATATCATCGAGGCGGTGAACATGGCTCACGAGAAGGGGCTTTTCGTGATCGGATTTCTGGGGGAAGATGGGGGCAAGCTGCGCCATCTGGTGGATCTCCCGCTGCTGGTGCCGTCTCGAAACACCGCCCGAATCCAGGAAGTACACATCTTCCTGGCCCATACTATTTGCGACATTGTTGAGCGAGAGCTGTTCTCCCGCGAAGGGAAATAACCATTTGAGCATAGAAGATTCATGACCTCTGCCCACCGAATCATCCGTAACAGTGCCATTCTTTTTTCCAGTCACGTGTTCACCAAATTGCTCAATCTGGCGCTGGTGCTGGTGCTGACCCGCATGCTGGGTTCCGCCGGCTTTGGGGTGTACACCTTTGCCTTTGCCTTCGTCATCATGTTCATGGTGCTGGCCAATCTGGGCATCAATTCTCTGTTAACCCGCGACGTGGCCCGCGAAAAATCCCGCGTCAACGAGTTTTTAGGATATTCCCTCCCGCTGTTGTTAATATTGTCCCTGGTGGTAGTGGGCGGCATAAACGTGTTCCTTTTCGTTTTGCCCTTCGATGCCCAGAGCATTGCGGCGGTGCGCATTTTCAGTCTCTACCTCTTTTTCGACAACTTCAGCCGCCATTTCATTGCGGTGTTCCGGGCTTTCGAACGAATGGAGTTCGAAGCGTACACCAACCTCTCGGAACGGTTCATCATGCTGGCGGTGACCCTGATCTTCTGGCGACTTGGTCTGGGATTGATCCCGTTGCTCTGGGGATTTGTGGGGGTGGAGTTTTTGAAAATGGCGATTTCCTTTTATTTTCTGCGCCGCTTCTTTCAACAGTTGCATTTTCGCTGGTTTGGTCCGGAAACCCGCCGAATGATTCAACAAGCCTACCCCTTTGCTCTGATGATTATTTTCGGCACCGTGGCCGGGCGAATTGACACCGTCATGCTGAAAATTTTCCACACCAACCAGATGGTGGGTTACTACAACGCCGCCCACAAATTGATCGAGAGCCTGACTTTTATTCCGGAAAACATCGTAATCGCCCTTTTCCCGGCCCTTTCGGTGCTGTTCGTCCAGGACCGCAGCCAATTTCGAAACATTTTTCAACGCACTTTCCAGTACATTCTGATGCTGGCTTTGCCTCTGGCTGCCGGATTGTTTCTCCTTGCCCGACCAATCATGCAGCTGTTGTTTGAACCGGAATACCTGGCCGGAACGATTGCCCTGCGCTGGCTGGCGGTGGCGCTGGGGTTCACCTTTCTCAAATACCATTTCATGATTACCCTGAATTCGGTGGGGAAGCAGCACCGTTTTGCCGCCATTGCGGCCGTTTCCATGTTAATAAATGTTGGATTGAATGCCTGGTGGATTCCCCGCCACGGCCTGCTGGGTGCCAGTCTGGCTACGGTGGTGTCCGAAGCCAGCGCGGTGGTTCTGTCCTTTCTCCTGGTACAGGCTTATTTTCAACCAGGCTGGTTAAGCGGGCTGGTGTTCCGGAATCTGCTGGCGGCGCTGGGAATGGCGGGAGCGTTACTCCTGGTTGGTTCCGCAAATCTGTTTTTACTCATCGCCTTGGCAGCAAGCGTGTATCTGGCGCTTGTGTTCTTGCTGAGGGTGTTCACCCGGGACGATGTGAACTATTTTTTAAGCCTGGTTCAACAAAAAATAGGGAATCGCGAATAGGAGCCGCAACGGAAAATGAATAAACCACGCATACTGATGATTTCGTTTACCTCTTTCATTCAAAAATTCTACCAGACCCTGCCGCAGGAGATTGCCCGGCAGAGCGGTTGGGATGTTACGGTGCTGGTGCCGCCTTACTGGAAAGAGCTCTGGAGTGGCGGGGTAAAACATCTGGAAAAAAATTCGGATCCCCATTACCGGATGGTGGTGGGCGATATTCGTTTTACCGGCAACCTGCATCTGGCGGTGTTTCGAGGACAGCTGAAGCGGGTGCTGGGGGAATTTCGTCCCGATCTGGTGGATCTGGAAAACGAACCGTTCAATCTGGGTAGCTTTCAGATCGTGCGGGCTACCCGCCGCCTGCTGCCCCACGCCCGGCTGGTTCTGCATGCCTCCCAGCATCGCTTCAAACACTACCCACCGCCGTTCAACTGGGTGGAGCGCTACGTCCTGAAACGCACCGACGCCATTCTGGCTCGCAACCAGATGGCGGTGGAGGTGCTGCAACGTAAAGGGTTTCGGGGATTACTTCCCATCATTACCCACGGGGTAAACACCGAGGCGTTCTTTCCCCGGAAAGATGAGGAGATCTGTCGGGAATTGAATCCGGAGCGTAAAATGCTACTCGGTTTTGTGGGCGCCCTGGAGGAGCACAAGGGGGTTCACCATTTGTTGGAAGCGGTAAGAGGGCTGGATGTCCGGATGGTGTTGGTGGGAAGCGGCCGCATGAGGGGACATCTGGCGACCCTGGCCCGGAAATGGAAAATAGATGTGCAGTTTTTACCGCCGGCCTCCCACGAAGATGTTGCCCGGATTATGGGCTGTTTGGACCTTTTTGTGTTGCCTTCGCTCACCCGCGCGAACTGGGTGGAGAAATTCGGCCGGGTGCTCATCGAAGCCATGGCCTGTGGGGTGCCGGTGGTCGGTTCCAGTTCCGGAGAAATTCCCCGGGTAATCGGGGAGGGCGGTCTGATTTTCCGCGAAGGCGATGTCCTGGATTTGCGCGAGAAAATCCAGCGGCTGTTACAAGACGAAGCGCTGCGGCGGGAATTGGGCCGGCGGGGACGCCAGCGGGCGGTGGAACACTATTCCTGGAAAGTGATTGCCCGGCGTACCCTGGAAATTTACCGCCAGTTGTTGGGACGAACCGCCCCGGACAATGAACAGACCAATCGCGGAGGTGGTTCATGAGTGCCGCACGGAAAAAGCGAGTGTTCATTAATGCCCGTTTTCTGACTCAGCCGATTACCGGTGTACAGCGCTACGCTCACGAAATGGTGAGTGCCTGGGACCGTTTACTGGAGCGGGGCGAAATCGATCCCCAGCGTTACACGTTTCAACTGGTGGCACCGCCGCGGGGTATCCGTCACCGCCTGCCGTGGCGACACATCGGCTTCCGGCAAATCGGCCATTTCACCGGGCACCTCTGGGAACAAACCGAATTGCCCTTTGTGACCCTTTCCGGAGTGCTGTTCTGCCCCGGTAACACCGCCCCGCTGTTTTCCCTGTTTAGCTGGCAAAAAACCGTGGTCACCGTGCACGACCTCTCTTACCGCTATTTCCCGGACGCTTACAGTCGAGCCTTTCGGGGCTATTACCGTTTTTTAATGCCGCTCATTTTCCGCAAAGCCACCGCCCTTATTACCGTTTCTCAATCGGAGAGAGCATCCATTTTGCAGTACTATCCCCGGGCAGCCGATCGGCTGGTCGCCATTCAGAACGGGGGAATTGCCGGCGATCGCTTTCCGGAGCAAACCGGGGGGTCGCCGGGCGAATTTGCCCTTTATGTGGGCGCTTTGAGTCGACGAAAAAATTTTCAGGGAGTGCTGCAGGCGCTTAGCCTGGTGAACCGGGAAATGAATTTGCCCCTGAAGGTCGCTGGG
Organism: Calditrichota bacterium; assembly: GCA_024276455.1. Taxonomy (GTDB): domain Bacteria; phylum Calditrichota; class Calditrichia; order RBG-13-44-9; family RBG-13-44-9; genus JAJRXE01. The sequence continues at coordinate 9,122 of JAJRXE010000008.1, read as the reverse complement.
GGGAGCGGCAAGACCTTCCGGCGGGGCGAATTTAAGATTCCGGACAACCTGACCGGAAAAGTGGAATTTCTGGGGCAGGTGGACGACACCGAACGGTTGCTGTCTCTTTACCGGAAGGCCTGTTGTCTGGTGTTTCCTTCCTTTTACGAAGCCTCTCCGTTGCCGCCTTTGGAGGCCATGGCCAGCGGTTGCCCGGTGCTTGCTTCGGATATCCCCTCTTTGCGGGAGCGCTGCGCGGACGCGGCGCTGTACAGCAATCCTCACGATCCGGCCGACATTGCCGCGAAAATTGTGGCTCTCCGCCGCGATCCGGGTCTGCGGGAAGCGCTCCGCCGAAAAGGAATTGAACGGGCCCGGGAATTTACCTGGGAACGCGCCGCCCGGGAAACCTGGGAGGTGATTCGCTGCTTGTTTTGAGCCGATTCCGGCGAGCCCTCGCGAAACGAAAAGGAGCCCGGGTACCTGTCCTTTTTTTTGGTCCCAAAGCCTTTGAAAAAGGGCGTTTTAAAGTCAACGAACGGGGAAGGGTTCAAGGTGAATGGTTTCGTTCCTGCTAGCGGCTTCTTTCTGCCCGGCGGATTTATTCCCGGGTGGATTTTCCGACAAAACGAACAATCAGAAACAGCACCACCGTACCAATGGTGAGCACCCACCAGTCGCTTAGATTGAATCCAATGGGAATGTAGCCGAAGAAGCTGGCCACCAGTCCCACGGTAACGGCGTAAGGGAGCTGGGTCCGCACATGGTCAATGTGGTCGGCACCGGAGGCCATGGAAGACATGATGGTGGTGTCCGAGATGGGTGAACAGTGATCGCCGAAGGTGGCGCCGGCCAGCACCGCCGCCACGGTGCTTAACAAGAGGTTGCTGGCATGGGCGACGTCGATGCCGCCGAATTCTCCCGGGAATTTTACCGCTAACGGAATGGCAATGGGCATGAGAATGGCCATGGTGCCCCAGGAGGTGCCGGTGGCAAAGCTGATGATGGCAGCGGTCAAAAAGGTAACCAGCGGCAGCCAGTGGGGCGTAAGGAATTGGCGGGTCAGATGAATAACGTAATCGGCCGTGAACAGGTCCTGGCAAATCTGACCAATCGCCCAGGCGCTGGTCAGAATGATGGCTGCCATGACCATGGAACGGATGCCCTTTACCCAGGCTTCCATGGCCTGGTGAAGGGAAAGCAGGCGCTGGGTTAGCGCCAGCACAATGGCGGTGATGGAACCCAGAAAGGAGGCCCACATGAGCACCGCAAAAGAGTCCGCATTTCCGATGATTAAGCTGATCTGGTGCACCCAGCCCATTCCGGCCAAAGTTTCTCCGCTGGCCGTAACGTGCCGGTAGCCGGTGTACACCAGCCCGGCCATCACGGCCAGAATGACCACCCCAATGGGGATGAAGGCGTTGTACCAGCGCCGGGGAATGTGCTCTTCGGTCAGGGCCTCGGTGGAGGTGAGATCGGCCAGCGGCATGGCGCCTTCGCGCAACACCTTTCCGCTGCGCCGGGCCCGGATTTCCGCCCGGTACATGCTGCCAAAATCCCGCACCAGGTAGGCCACGAAGAAACCGAAAATCAGAGCGTAAATGGGGTAAAAATTGTACGGAATGGTTTTAATAAAAGTGATGTAGGCGTTTTCGTGCAATCCCAGCGACCCGAAGGATTGGTCGATCAGGCTGATTTCGTACCCGATCCAGGTGGAAATAATGGCGATGTTCGCCACCGGCGCCGCAGTGGAGTCCACCAGGTAAGAGAGCTTCTCCCGGCTGATCCGCAGCTTGTCGGTCAGCGGACGCATGGTATTCCCGACAATAAGCGTATTGGCGTAATCGTCAAAAAAAATGAACACCCCCATGGCCCAGGTGGCTAACTGCCCCATCCGGGCATTCTTGGCGTAAGTGGCCAACTTGTCCACAATTCCCTGGGTGCCTCCAGAGCGGGTGATGACCCCCACCATGCCCCCCAGCACCAGACTGAACACCAGGATGGAAATTCGGTCCGGGGCGGCCAGGGCGTTTACAATGTACTCATTCAGGGTAAACAGAAACCCCAAAAAAGGGTTGAAATCGTAAATAAAGGTAACACCCAACCAGATTCCGAAAAACAGCGCAATGATGACCTGCCGGGTAAGCAGGGCCAGTAAGATGGCCAGCAGGGGCGGTAAAATGCTTAACCAGGCGGGAATGGTGCGGGTTGCCACCGTCTGGCGGTAATCTCCCAGTTGAATTTCCAGGTTCCGTCGGCCGCTTTGCGGCATTTCCAGCCCTTTTACCACCAGGGGTTGCGGTTCGTTCGGGGAAATGGTGAAGCGTCCTTCCTGCAAGACCTTGCCGCCGGGAAGCTCCACAATCCGGTAGGGAACTTCCTGACCGGCGTACCGAACGTAGAGGAGAGGGGTGGGGTGCACTTCAATCTGGAAGGGAATGCCGCTGAGAATGATTCGCGGTAATTTCACGGAAAAAGCGTTCTGCGCCCGGGCGGGAAAACCAAGGAGCAAAAGGAGCAAACCAACCAGCAGGAAGCGCTTCTGTAATCTCAGCCACATGTGCTAAAGATAACCGCTGATGGGTAAAAAGTAAAGAGGAGAAGTGAATTCACCGGAACGATTTCCTGCATCCGGCGGTTTGAAATGGCAAAAAGTCGCCGTAAATTGGAGGGCGAAACAAGTAATTTACCTGGTTGAAGGGCGCATGACGGCACGAGATTTTCAAAATAAACGTACTTTTCCCTGGGGCACCTCCCGGCGCTACAACGCCTATGTGGACTATTTGCGTCAGCGGTTCGGCGAACGGGTGCAAAAGGTTATCGTCGATGCGGGATTCACCTGCCCGAATCGGGATGGCCGGAAAGGTTACGGCGGCTGTGCTTATTGCAACAACGACAGCTTCAAACCTCCCTATTGCCGTCCCGGAATGTCGGTTAAAGAACAGGTGGAAGCCGGTATCGAGTTTCTTACCCGTCGTTACAAGGTGAATCGTTTCATCGCTTACTTTCAGCCGTACAGCAACACCTATGCCTCGCTGGAGCGGTTGCGGGAACTGTACGAACAGGCGCTGGCTCACCCGCAGGTGATTGGCCTGGCCGTCGGGACGCGTTCTGACTGTGTGGACGAGGAAAAAATTGCTTACCTGCAGGAATTGGCGCGGGAATATTACGTGACCATCGAATACGGTCTGGAGTCGCCTTACGACAAAACCCTGCAATGGATTAACCGTCAGCACGATTTTCGCAATTGGGAAGAAGCGGTGGCGCTGACGGCCGGACGCGGCATCCACATCTGTGCCCATGTAATCCTGGGGTTTCCCACCGAAACTCGGGAGGAAATGCTGCAGACGGCCAAAATTGTTTCCCGCTACCCCATCGATTATTTGAAAATTCACCACCTGCATGTGGTACGCGGAACCGTGTTGGCCAAATGGTACCAGGAACACCCGTTCCCTCTGCCCGGTTATCGCGAATATGTGGAGCTGGCGGCCGATTTTCTGGAACGGTTGCGGCCCGATATTAAACTGCAACGGCTGGTGGGCGAAACCCATCCCCGGCATCTGCTGGCTCCCCGGTGGGGATTACGGGCAGATGTCATTCAACGCCACATCGAAGCGGAATTACAACGTCGGCAATCTTACCAGGGAAAGCATTTTACGGCCTCGCAAAATTAAGGAAAACGGCGGTTTTTTCCGCCTGAAGTGCTTTGCGGGAGAAAAAAGGGATTCCAGACACCCCGCGGCGGAGTCGATGTAACTCCGTTTGTAAAATAGGTTTGCATTTCGAGGGGTGGATTATTACATTTTTCGCATACCACAGGAGGTAAATATGACGATCGGTGAACTCATTACGGAAGATCTCATTACGGATTCGTTACAGGGAGAAAACAAGTTTGATGTGATTGCCGAGCTGCTGGATTTACTGGTGAAAAAAGGGTTGGTGAAAGATCGGGACACCGCTTACCAGGACCTGGTGGAACGGGAGCACTACTTGAGTACCGGTCTGGAAAACGGATTAGCGGTGCCGCATGCCAAAACCAGTGCCGCCAATCAATTGCTGATTTCTTTCGGATTGAGTCGCCGTGGTGTGGAATTCGATTCCCTGGATGGGAAACCCGCCCATTTCATCTTTTTGGTGCTTTCCCCCCGGGACACTTCGGGGCCCCATATAAAAATACTGGCTCAAATTACCCGCAATTTCCGCAACGGAGAAGTGGGAAAGAAATTATTAGAAGCGAAAAGTCCCAAGGAAATACTGGAAATTTTTAAAACCTTTAAGTAATCTTAATGTTTCACTAACAGGGTCACCGTTCCATTGGAAGTATTCGAAAAGCTGGCACCATTAAGCGACCGCGTTCAGCAAGAGCTGGAAAAAGCCGTCTGGGAAAGTTTTCCCGTCACCCTACGCGAGCCCATTCTTTATTTTCTGAAAACCCCCGGAAAAAAAATCCGTCCGCTGTTTAACCTGCTTTCCTGCCAGGCTGTGGGCGGCCGAATTGAAGACGCCTTACCAGCCGCCGTGGGGCTGGAGTTGTTTCACGATTTCACCCTAATTCACGACGATATCATGGACCAGGACGAATTGCGGCGCGGGAGCCTGACCATTCATAAAAAGTGGGATGTGGGTACCGCCATTCTGGCCGGTGACGCCCTGATCGGGATGGCTTATCGGAGCATGCAGCAGGCCCGGACCGACCGCCTGGAAGAGGTCTTGCACCTTTTTAGCGAAGGCGTGATTAAAGTGTGCGAGGGACAGGCGCTGGACAAGGAGTTTGAAGGACGCCCGCAAATCAGCGAGGCGGAGTACCTGGAGATGATCTCCAAAAAAACCGCCTGGCTGTTCAGAATTTCCTGCCAGATTGGGGCCATTATTGGTGGGGGAACAGAGGCCCAGATCGACGCCATGGCGGAGTTCGGTTACCAGTTGGGCATCGGTTTTCAGATTCAGGACGATTTATTGGATTTTGTTGCAGACGAGAGCAAACTGGGGAAACATGTCGGTAGCGATTTGCAGCGGGATAAAAAAACCTACGTCACCCTGAAATACCGGGAATTGCTGGAAAAGCGCTCTCCCGCAGGAAAAACCTATCCGAAGAATATTTACCAGTTCGCCTCCCTGAATGAGCTAAAAGCTGCTCTTTACGAACTGGGGTTGGTGGAAGAGACTCAGCAGGTGGTGGAAGGGTACATTTCCCGGGCATTGCAGGCCCTGGAGACCGTGCAACCCCTCAATCCCGAGAACCATCTGTACCAGATTACCCAATTTTTACGCCAGCGTCAATATTGAAGAGCGGTTCAACCCGATTTTCCCTTCTGCGGGGTACTTATTTCCTCTCTTGTTGCCACACCAGCAGATGTTTCAAGAAATTCAGCAAGTCTTTGCGCAAACGGGTGGGGAGCTGTTCCCAGATTTCCAGCAAGATTTCCTGCTCTCCGTAGGGGGCGGTCGGTTCTCGTACTGTTTCGGATGTTTCCCGGGGATCGAAACCGGTCAGAATCCATTCCATGCTGGTGTTGCCCAGGCGCGCCAGCCGGTAAAGCACCTCTGCCGGGGGAATGCGCCCCTGCAAGTAAAGAGAAACCGCCGGCTGACTGACGTTTAAAAACTCCGCCAACTCTTTTTGACTCATGCCGCGTTGTTGCATGATCTGGCGAATACGCCGGGCAATTTCCGCTGCCTTGGCCAAAGCGACACTCCTCTTTTTGCTTGACAAAGTGGTTTACAATCATTATATTACGATTGTAATATAAACAAAAACTCGGCCGATGCAACCAGAAATTAAACCAGAAACACTTCCCGCCGTTCCCGAGCATTACCTTTACTGGACTTACCAGAACCCTGCCTTCCTGTTTTCTTCCTTGCAGGACGAAAGGGGGCAGGAAGTCACCATTCTGGAACCCGGGGAGCGCAATCCCGACGACGGGCCCGACTTTCTGAACGCTCTGCTTCGCATCGGCGGGGTGCAGATGCGGGGCGATGTGGAATTTCACCTGCGCTGGCAGGATTGGTTTTTGCATGGGCACTTCCACGATGCGCGCTATCGGCGGGTGATTTTGCACATCCTGTGGTATCCGCCCCGGCCGCCCCTTTCCCCGTCCCTGGAACGGTGCTTCTCGCACCTGGTATTGTCTCGCTTCCTGAAGCAGCCGCTCCCGCAATGGTTACGGCAAATGAAACAGCTGGACCGCGAGCGCTTGCGTAATCCCCTGCCGGTGAATCTTCCCGCCGAAGACGATCAACAGCTCCGCGAACTGGCCTGGGCGCGCTTTCTGCGCAAAACAGAACGGCTGCGAAGCTGGGTTAAAGCCTATGGGTGGGAAACCAGTCTGTATCTGGGACTGGCCCGGGCGCTGGGCTACCGGAAAAACAGCGAACCGTTCCAGGAGCTGGTGCGGCAGTTCCCTCCGGGAGACTTGCTTCGCCTGATCCATCCCTTACAACGTTCGCCCCTGGTCTTCTGGGTGGTTCTGGGGCTTCAGGCCGGTCTCTTTAACCGTCCCTTTACCTCCCGGGGGCGGGACGAATCCCAACGATTGTGGCGCACCGTTGAGCGCATTCGCGAGCAGTTTAACCACTATCTGCCCCATCGTCCTCAATCCCTGATCCAGTGGCATTTTGCCCGTTTGCGTCCCCAGAATAATCCCTATTTCCGGCTGGCCGGTTTTGCCCAAATTTTGTTTCATTACCAGCGCAACTCTCTTTTTCAAACCCTGTTGCGGTTGTTCTATCAACGCCAGGAAATCGATCAACTGCTCCCGGCGCTGGAGCAGGTTCTGTGTTTGCCCCTTAGCCCGGTATTTCAACCGTTTCTGCAGGAATTGCTCTCTTTTCGTCAGGTTCCCCGCCGCAGTTTGGGCCGCCGCCGCTGCCGCCAGTTTGTGCTGAACATTGTAATTCCTCTGCTCCATCTCTGGGGGAACTACCGCGAAAGCTTCGGTTTTCAACAATATCTGGAAGATCTTTACTTTCGCTTTCCGGCTCTGGAAGAGTCCCGCCTGTTCGCCCCGTCCGCAAAAGGACGCCGCCGCCATCTTTCCCGTGCCTACCAGGAACAGGCAATTCTGGAGCGCATTTATCTCGCCGCCCCGGCTTCCTTTCCGGGGTCGTAAAAACTCGTTGACAAGTTGCAGGGAATTTTTTATTATTTTTAAAAGAGGCGACGGAAATATGGAATACAGTTTCACTTCGGTTGTACTGAACATTGTCAAAGTGTTGATTTCGATGCTTTGCGGGGGCCTGATTGGCCTGGAACGGGCGCGCGACCGCAAACCGGCGGGGATCCGTACCTTAATGCTGGTGGCGATGGGATCGGCGTTGTTCATGATTGTTTCCCTTTCGCTGGGTACCGACAGCCGGGTCGATCCCAGCCGAATTGCCGCTCAGGTGGTTACCGGAATTGGTTTTCTGGGGGCGGGCGCCATTATTCGCGAGAGAGGGTCGGTGGTGGGGATGACCACGGCTGCTTCCATCTGGGTTACGGCGGCCATCGGCTTAACCATTGGGGCGGGATTTTTTATCGAAGGCATCTTTATTACCATTGTCACCTACCTGGTGTTGGGATGGCTTCACCGCTACATTAACATATAAAGAAAAATAAGGGAAATCCGATAATCACAAAGTAGTGAGGTAAATTCATGTATTCTCCTTGGTATGAAGCGCCATTGTTTTTGAATTCCATTTACGCCATTGGAGGCGTTATTTTGGGAATTGTTTCCGCGATTGTGACCTACAAGATGATCAATCGCGTAACACATTTCGATATTCCCAAAGAACTGGAAAAGGGCAACCTGGCCGTCGGGGTGGTGGTCTGCGGCATTTTTATCATGATCGGCTTGATTGTCGGGTTGATCATTGGAATGAGTCTGAATTAAAGTCGAATAAATACAATCCAGTAACATACGATACGAAGGGTGAGCTGGCTGTTTGCTCCGATCTAATTCCGAATGGAGAGCAAAAACGTAAAACATTTTATCTTGCTGGGGATCTTTCTGACGCTGCTATTGGGGTGCACGCGTCGAGAACGGGTGGTCAATACCCAGGCGGAAGCAGACTCCCTGATCAAAATGGTTGAGCGAAAGATTGAAGAAAAGCGGGAAATTGAAGAATTCCGCCGCAAAATCCTGCCTCCCAATTTTGAAGACCGCATCCGAAATTACCTTCCCATTATTCGAAAATACGCCAAACGTTACGGTTTCGACTGGCGGCTCATCGTCATGCAAATCCTGAAGGAATCCCGTTTTAAGGAGAACGCCCGCAGCCGGGTGGGGGCGGTGGGACTCATGCAGATTATGCCCGGCACAGCCCGGGAAATCCGCAAAGAGATGGATATTGAATATATTGCCAGCAATCCCCGCGACAACATTGCAGCCGGTATTTACCATCTTTACAAGCAAATGCATTATTTCCCCAACTCCGATCGGGAGAATCGGATTAAACTGGCTCTGGCTTCCTACAATTCCGGCCCGGGTCGCATTTTCGATGCCCAGGACATTGCCCGGTTCTTGAAAATGGATCCCAACAAATGGGAAAGTGTCAAGTATTGTTTGCCGAAACTGACTCCCAAATACTGGCGCTTGCATCTGGAAGTGTGGGAATTGGGCGTACCCAATTACGGTTATTTTTACGGCTACGAACAAACCATCAATTACGTGGAAGATATTATTCGGTATTACAACATATTCCGCAAAATGTTTTAACCCTTTCTCCTCTTTTCCCGAACCAAATTTTGGCAGTGCTTCAGGAAAGGCCACCGCTTTGTTTTAAACGGGTAAACAGACCTGGTGGGGGAGGGAGGTGATTCCCGCGGGGCCGGAGGAAACTGCGCGTCCGGGGATGATTCGAAGGTCGAACGCTTTCCCGCCCCGGTTTGTGCGGATAAAGTCGGAAAATTTAAGGGTTTCCCAGCACGTTTTGTAATGCCTGCTTCAGTTCTTCCAACCGGTAAGGTTTGGCGACGACTCCGTCGAAACCGTAACTTCGGTAATCGGCCATAATCGGGTCGTTGGAGTAACCGGAGGAGACAATGACCCGGGCGTGGGGGTCCAGTTTTTTCAGTTCCACCACGGCTTCTTTGCCACCCATTCCTCCGGGGATGGTGAGATCCATGATGACCAGATGGAACGGCTGCCCGGTGTCGCGGGCCT
>JAJRXE010000093.1 GCA_024276455.1 Calditrichota bacterium | reverse complement strand
AGGGAAAATACGAGGAGGCGCAAAAGGTCTATGAGCAATTGTTAACCCGGGTAAAGGATAAGGACAGGCGCTTAACCTATCAAAGTCGTTCTCTGTTGTGTTTCATCCACCTGGGTAAAATCAAGACTTACAACGCCAATCTCAAGTTATTCAGGAAAGAATACAAAAAACATCCGAAATTTAAGGAACACCTGGCCCAATTCGAACTGGAATTGGGAAAAAGAGCCTATCGAAATAAAAATTTCGATAGGGCGATTAAACATTTTGAAAAAGTAATGAAATCGTACCGCCACACTCAATTTGCTGACGATGCCCGGTATTTTTTAGGATTAACCTATTCCACTCTGAACCGGGTGGAAAAAGCGCAGAAAATTTTTGCCGATTTTATTCAGAAACACCCGGACAGCGATTTGCTGGCAAATGTTTACATTAGTCTGGGAATGCTGTATTACCGGGGCGAAAAACCGGAAATGGCAGTGGATGCGTTTAAGAAAGCGGTGCAGCTGGCAAAAGATCCCCAGACCAAACAGGTTGCCATGTCCAACCAGATTCGTTTGTACCGCGACCTGGGATTGTGGGATGGAGTGTTAACCCAGACTCGCCAATACGTGGAAGAGTTTCCCCGCGCCAAAGACATCATGGATAAGAAAATTCTGTTGGGGTCGGCCCTTATTCGATTAAACCGCTACACCGAGGCGGTGGATTATTTAAAAAAGCTGAAGTTTGAAGCGAACAGCGAGCAGGAGCCTGAAATCCAATTCTACATTGGAGAAGCTTATTTTAATGCCGGGCAGTACGAGAATGCCATTCGGGAATTTGTGAAAATCCCCCTGCTCTCGAAAAAAACCAAGTTACAATGGGAAGCCAGTGCTCTCTATTACAGTGGTCAGGCTTATGAGAAATTAGGACGCATCGATGATGCAATTCGAATGTATCAGGAAATTATTAATCGGCCGGGAATTCTGGCGGAATTAAAAAGAGAAGCGCGAAAAAGAATAGAGCAATTGAAAAAGTCGTAATGTCTTTGTACATTCACCATATTATTTGCAAACACTAAACAATCTGGAGGGGTACGAATGAAACGTTTGTCAATGTTTGTCTTATTGTTGCTAATGGGTGCGTTTTTGTTTCGTTGTGCTGGCCCGAAAAAACTTACCCCGGAAGAATATGACCAGTTGTCCTCCCAGGAAAAAATTGTTTACCTTGAAAAACAGGTAAAGAAAAATCCTGCGGACCTTACCCTGAAAAAAATGCTTTACAAAGAGTATTTAAACAATAATATGAGTGATCGCGCTCTGGGCGTGATGAAAGAAATTCTTGCTCAGGATCCAAACGATGCCGAGGTGCAATTTGATCTGGGGGAACTCATGATGCAGCGTGGGGAGCAGCGTCTGGCCTACGCGGCGTTCCGCAATGTACTCCAGTCGCCCAGTGGTGTGGCTTACAAAAGCCGGATTGGGAAATATTTGGGAGGTAAATATCTGATCCAGCGAATAACCGAGTCCGAGGCGGACGAAGCATTCCCGAGTTTTTCGGCGGACGGTAAGAAAATTGTTTATCAAACGAATGTGAATGGTAATTGGGATATTGTTGAGAAAAATCTGGAAACCGGAGAAACCCGATTTCTGGTCAATACCCCCGCCGACGAAGAGTTGCCCTGTTACAGTCCCACTCAAAATTTATTACTCTACACCTCCAATGCCGACGACAAACGACCCATTGATTCCAAGTTTAAAGTGCGAGAGATTTATTTGCTCAATCTGGACAATGGGTATTCCCGGAATCTGACCGAGTCTGTTGCGGACGATTGGTTGCCCCGCTTTAGTCACGACGGGAAGTATATCACTTTCGTTTCCGAACGCAGCGATTTACGTAGCGTTCCCTACACCGAGAAGAAAAGCGATATTTACATCATGGAATGGGACGGCGATTTCCAGCTCCGGTTGACCCCCGGGGAGTACAACGACGGCGGAGCTTGTTTCTCCATGGACGACCAGCATATTTTCTTTCATTCTAACCGCAATGGCAGTTACGACATTTTTATTATGAAAACTGACGGTACCAAGGAAATGACGGTTCTGGGCGATCCGGAGGCCAACGAAGTGAATCCCTTCGCGTGTCCCGATTCCCAACACATTGTGTACTTTTCGGATAAAAACGGAAACTACGATATCTTTCGGGCTAAAGTGGACGGTAGCGAAGTGGAGCAGCTTACCTTTAATCCTGCCATGGATCTAAATCCGGTTGTTTCGCCTGACGGGAAGACCATTGCCTTCCACAGCAATCGTTATGGAAATTTCGATATTTTTCTGATTAATCTGGAAGCGAATGCCGAACCTACCATTGACGACATGCTGACCCAGATCAATTCATATCTAAATCAAAAACAGTAAACTGTTGTAACAATTGGATCGGATGAACCCCTGTGATTTTTCGCGGGGGTTTTTTTATTGGTAACGGGACGTTTTAATTATTGATTCAATTTTCTTCCGGCGCCAGCGAACCGAAAGGTTGGTTTAAAATTTTTAAAAGATGGGCGTTTATTCGTTGCAATAAAATAAAAACCTTCCTATAATTAACCATATCTCACGGAAAATTAATTCCAGGAAGGAAAAGCCGGTTTTCTTCAATTTGGGGAGGTGTTTATGAAAAAGATACGAATCGTATTTTTACTGATTTTCGCGTTATTGCTAAGTTTGTTTGCTCAGGAATATGTGGAAAATCATGTGATTGTTAAATACAAAGAGACCCCGAGGGAAGGAGCGATCCAAAAGCTGCATCTGGAATTGGGATTGCGGGAGGTGAAGCGAAATGAGAAACTGAAAATTGTTACGTTTCGCATTCCGCAGGGGAAAAGCGTCGAGGAAGTGATTCGGGCATTGAAAACCTACCCGGAAATCGAATATGCGGAACCGGATTATTTGTACCGTTCCCAGAAGAACGCCCGGGTAGTGAAGACCACGAATAACCCGGCACCGGAATCCACGGCGGGGGATACAACCAAGGTGGCGGAGCCCTTTTACCGGGTCGAAACCACCAGCTACGTCAAAGACGAACTGCTGGTAAAATTTAAGCCAACCGTCGCGATTCAGGATGTCTCCGCTTTGACCAAGCAACTGGGCATTCAGATGGTGAAAAGCATTCCAAAGATTGGGGTACAGCGTTACCGGGTGGCGGCTCCTGAGAAATTGCAGGAAATTATTCAGAAACTCATTTCCAATCCCAATGTGGAATATGCGGAACCGAACTTTATTGTTCACGCTCTGGAAATTCCCAACGATCCGGCCTTTTCGAACCTCTGGGGATTGAACAATACCGGACAAACCGGGGGGAAAAGCGACGCCGATATCGATGCTCCGGAAGCCTGGGATAAAAATAAGGGAAGCAAGGAAATTATTGTTGCTATTATTGACACGGGAATAGACTACACTCATCCCGATTTGAAGGACAACATCTGGGTGAATAGCGGAGAAATTCCGGGCAACGGGATCGACGATGACAATAACGGTTTTGTGGACGATGTACACGGCTGGGATTTTCGCAACAACGACAATGATCCGATGGACGACAATCGCCACGGTACCCACTGCGCCGGAACCATTGGTGCGGTGGGCAATAACCAGGAAGGGGTGGTGGGTGTCAATTGGCAGGTGCAACTTATGGCGCTGAAGTTTCTGGATGCCAGCGGTT
>JAJRXE010000007.1 GCA_024276455.1 Calditrichota bacterium | reverse complement strand
TTTCAAAATTAAATATATTTACGTCCGGGAAATGATTTTGCGGGAATTCTACGGGCTGATTGTGAGCGAGAATCAAGGACTTTACCTGATCAGCTACGACGGGTACAAACTGATTCGGCTGCCGATTCCTCCGAACGAGTACGATTACCGTAAAGACATTTTCTCGATGATGGGCAACATGTTTAACCGTTCTATCTCTATTGTTCGGCCGGATGGCATTACGACTTACGCGGTGAATCGGGACTATCAATTAATCAAAGAATATCGGGAAAGCTGGAAAAGCGTTTCACAACGATTTGAAGGGCAGCTGGAAAGAGTGATTTTCCCCTTTGCTATTAAATTGCGTAGCGACAACAGCGGCTTTGTGAACTTTTACGTCCGTCCGCCCGCGCTTAGCGGACTTATTGGAATCGGGGTCTTTTTCTTGCTTACCTTGATTTTGTTCAGGATTCGCCGGAAAAACCTTGTTGAGGGGTGGCCCGATCTGCTCATTGTGTTGCTTACCGGAATATTTGGTTTTGTAGCGGTCGCTCTTTTCGATCGGGTCGATAAAATCATTTAGTCTTTTGCCGGGGGCGTTTTCTTCTCGCTCTTTTTTCGCCGCTGCGGTCTTTCAATCAGATTAATCAGCCGTTTTTTCCGCTGCTCCGGCGTCAGCACCTTCATTTGACTCAGAATGTGTTGGTAGGCCTGCTCTTTCACTTTCACTTCGTCTTTAATAATTTCCTGAATCAACTGGTTGATTCGGGTGGAATCGGTGCTGGAATCCAACAGGGCTTTCCAGAATTTAACCCTGTTTTTTCGAACTTCCTTCCAGAGGGAATCGATCCTCGCTTTGTATTCCTTTTGCAGTTGATCAAGAGCCGCCTGCTGCTGTGGGGTAAGATTCAATTGCAGGGTACTGTAACTACGGGTAACGTTTTTTTTCTTGGAGGGTAAAATAAAAGAAAAAGCCACAAAAGAAAAAATGACCACCAGGTTGAAAATAAAGGAAACAAAGAATAATTTTTTCCACTTGTTATTCGGTTCCATTGTTCCTTCCCCCGTTAATCATTCCGGGTAGCAGATAGCTTTCTTCCTGAATGATTTTGACGGCGTCCTCGCTGCCATTTTGATTGTCGTTACTGATTACCGGGTAGTTTAATTTGGCTAAATGGCTGGGTGCCAGCGAGCGGGACAATTCCTTGCCCATGAAAATTCCCAGGAGAATGGCAAATCCCAGTAAAATGGGAAGCAGTTTCTCCAGCTGGAGGTGAATCCAGCCGACCTGTTTCGCTTCCCGGGCGTGGGTTTCGCTGGCAATCTGGGCCCGAAGACGGGTCCAGAAATAGGGCGAGACCTTGATTGATGCGTCGTCTTTTAAGACTTCGCCCACCCAATCGTACTGGTTTTTATTTTTATGAAAACGGCTTCCAAACATTTTTTATTTTCCTCCCGACCAGAAATTGTTATCGGTTCACATCCTCGTTTTTTTTTAGTATTTACCAATAATTTAACAATTTGGAATTTAAAAACTTGCTCCTATTTGATTTTTTCCGCTTTTTTACAGTCGGTCTTTCAGTTTCTCCAGTTTTTTGGCTAAATTCTTTTTCGCCCGAAAAAGCCGCGATTCGATGGAGCTCACGCTAACGTTCAAGATTTCAGCCATTTCTTTGTAAGAAAGGTTCTGGTAATAATAAAGAATAATGACCTGTCGCTGGTTTTCCGGTAACTCCATGATGGTACGGTAAATCAGTTGTCGGCGTTCTTGCTCGATGGCTCTGGCCTCGGCAGAGGGTTGACCGCTGGGATGCTGGGCGGTTACCGGATTGCCGGGGTTGTGATGAGTAGTCCCTTCCAGCGGCGTAAAAGGAACCAGGTTTTTCCGCCGGATGATGTTAATGCAATGGTTTATGGCGATTCGGTACAACCAGGTCTTGAATTTGGCGCGGGGCTCCCAGTGCTCTAACGCCCGGTAAGCTTTTAAAAATACGTCCTGGGTGGCATCCTCCGCGGCGGTGGCATCGCTTAAATAGCGGAAACAGAGATTGGCAATCTCATCTGCATATCGATCGACCAATATTTTATAGGCGTCGATGTTTCCTTCCTGAATTTGCCGAATGATCTCTTCTTCCGATTCCCTGTTGATTTCCGCCACGAGGCTTTCGATGTTTTTATTTCAAATGGTAAATACGAATTCCTGTTTAGAATGAATGTTTCTCCGCCCACCGTTTCGCGAATTGTTCGGCCGCGAGTCTTCCGGTAGTGGGCAACCAGCCCGGAAACCGTCCCGCTCCCTTCTGTTAATTAAAGTAAAACGCCCTTGCCCGGGATGCAAGCTTTGGATTCAATTTCCTCTGGATCCCAATTGGTTGATCCGCCGGGGAAAGAATTTTCCGCCCCAGAATCCCGCCGCGGCTAACAGAAATCCCCACAAAATGTACCCCAGACCGGTCCTGGAAATCCAGTTCGGTTCAATGCCGGTTACCCAGCCGCGGTTTTCCAGAAAATAGAACCCCAGGGTGCCGAGAAACCCCGCCACGATGCCCCAGTGCACCTGCCGGGGAGTCACCGTTTTTCGAAAAGCGGCAACGACCGGGAGAAAAACAGTAGTGGTAAGGATGCCGGAAGAAAGGTAAAAAATGTCCCAGAGCGATTCGGTAAAGAGGGCGTAGAAGAAGGCCAATAAGATGGCCAAAACGGACATGCCGCGGGCGAGTTGGTTCAACCGGATGGCATTCCAGCGTCCGCGCAGGTGCGGTTCTAACAAATCGTAGGAAGCGGACAGGGCGACCACATTTCCGCAGGTATCCACGGTGGACATGGAGGCCGCCAGCAATCCGATGCCGAGCAGCAGATTCAGCCACAGAGGGGTAAAATCCTGCATAAGCGCGCCGAAAATGAAAGCGCCATCCTGTAAGCGGGCGGGGATTACTCCGCCTTCCGCCGGGTAGAGCACCAGAGCCGTGAGTCCAATGAGCAACGGAAAAACTCCCACAAAGAGCAGGGAGTTGGCTCCGGCCACCAGGATTCCTTTCCGGGCTTCCCGATCAGTTCGGGCAGCCTGCAATCGAATCCAGACGTCGGTTTCCACCAGCCAGCCGGGAAGGTAGGCAAAAAAGGTGAGCCCGATTAAAGCAAAGCCCGGCGAAAAAAGAGAAGGGACATCCGGCCTGGCCCGGGGAGCCTGTTGAGAAACGATCAGAAGTTCGCCCAGCGCCTCCCGGTGAAGTACTTCCCGAACACCCACCACCCCCATGATGGTAATGAACAGAGCCACCAGCAGAAATTGAAGCTTGTCGGTGGAAACCACCGCTTCGAAACCGCCGGAGAAAGAGTACAGCGCCACGATGAGAGCCACCAGGAATAGGGTAACGGGAAGGGAGAGCCCCAGAAAAGGCGCAATGGTAATGCCGGCGGCGTAGATTTCTGCTCCGCCCCAGACGGTAAACACCAGGATAAGGGCCGGTGCAAGCAGTTGCCGGGCCCGGGAACCGAAGCGTTTTTCTAATAATTCCGGTTGAGAGAATGCGCGCAGGCGCCGAAACAGCGGAGTGAACCAGTAAAACCCTGCCATGGTGATTAACCAGGGAATCACCAGCAGCCAGGCGGCACCCACGCCGTACCAGTAAAACAGTTGCACCCCGTAAACGCACGACCAACTGATGGACATCATACTGGCAGAAATCGACAATCCCACCGACCAGCCGGAGAGCGATTTGTCCGCCGCCCAGTAGGTCTGGTTGTCGCGCACTTTGCCCCGTTTTTTCTCTCGCCACCAGACGTAGTACCCGATTCCCAGCACCACGGCGCTGTAAGTCAAAAATCCAATCCAATAAGCAAGTTTCATGAAATCGTTCCTTGACCTTTCTCCCGTTGAATAATGGAAGCTCCGATTAAGCCAGAAGCAAGGGGACTTCAGAGCCCCCGGACATCCCGCTGGTACGATTAAACCGGAAGGGGAGAACCCGGGGTTTCCCGTATTGACTGCCGGGAGATGCCCTCCTTCTTTTCCTCGCCGCAGAGTGTACCTTCCGAATGTACATTGAAGAGAATTGAAATTCCAGATGAAATTGTTTCCGGATTGCCCAGAAAATTGTTTGGCCGGCAGTCGCTGGACCACTCAGGCAGAAAATTTTTCCCCGCATCTTTTCGAAAAAAATCGCAAGATTTTTATTTTCGGTTTGTTAAATCCATGTAAAATTTCAGGGAAGGGAAGCATTTGTTTATTTTAAAGGGGAAGAAGATGCAGAGATTTCAGA
>JAJRXE010000092.1 GCA_024276455.1 Calditrichota bacterium | reverse complement strand
CCAACACCAGATGTTCGGAGGTTTATTCCGGGTCACCATTTTTCACTACAAAGTACAATTTAAATCCGTGCGAACCCACCTGTTGCTGGAAGAACCGCTTTCGCCGGACATGCCGCTAAAGAAAGCCAAAAAGCTGGTGTACGATGCCATTCTGGGGTGTCGGGCATTTGTTTCAAACTATTTCAACGGGGATGCCCGGGGATTTCTGGTAAGACTCCGCAATTCCCACGGAGACGCCGCCATTGGCGAATCGCTACCCTGGGCACCAGACACCATCCTGCAAGTGGAAGTGCCGCTGCCCGGAAGAATTCGACTCATTCGCAATGGGAAGCCGGTGGCGGAATCGTACGGACAACAGGTCCAATTTCCGCTTTCGGATCCCGGAGTGTACCGGGTCGAGGTTTTTCGCCGCAAACGCGCCTGGATATTTAGCAACCACCTGCGATTGATTAAAGGAGAGTCGTCGTCTTGATTCAATACCTGGATTATCTGTTCATCACCCGTCCCATTTTGTTTTTTCCGGGTTGGATTACGCTGATGGCGGGATTTCTGGCCGCCCGGGGAGACAATCGTCTGATTTTCGATTTGCTGAGCGGCCGATTGAATCCGACCTTCTGGAACCGCTCTCTGGGACTCACCATGGTTTCCTTTGCCGCAGCCATGGGAGCGAGCTTCATTTTGAACCAGTTGCAAGATGTGGAATCGGACCAGAAAAACAAAAAGCTCTTTCTCATCGGAGAGAAGTACCTGAGCCGCAACGCCGCCATCGGCGAGAGCGTGCTGCTCATTGCAATCAGCTTGCTCCTGAGCCTTTTCCTGAACTGGAAAATTTTGCTTTTGAACGGGCTGTTTGTGATGATTACCGGGTACCTCTACAACTACCCGCCTTTTCAGTGTAAAAACCGCCCTTACTCCGGTCTGTTTCTAAATATGCTGATGGGTTGGATTGCCTTCGCCCTGGGCTGGACACTCACCGCTAATTTCACCTGGAAGTTCATTCTGGCCAGCCTCCCTTACCTGTTTTTAAACACCGGGCTGTACCTGCTTACGACTTTACCGGACATCGATGGCGATCGGGCTTCCGGAAAAGAAACCGTCGGGGTGAAATTCGGCAGCAAGACGACCATGCGACTTTTTCTCCTGCTGTATTTTGCCGCTTTCCTCGCCGCCGCATGGATTGGCGACCAACTGATTCTGGTGGTGATCTTGCTGGCGCTACCGGTGGTGCTGCGCCTGCTGCAAACTCTCGCGCTTTCCTGGTCTATTAAAACCACTAAAATGGCCATCTTCTTTTTTGCTCTACTCATTTGCTTTAAATTTCCCACCTTTTTTCTTCTCATGGTGTCGTTGTTTTATTTAACCAGATTTTATTACCGGAGAAGATTTCAGTTTGACTATCCGAATTTTCGAGGAGAATAGCCATGTATGTACGGAAACAGTTTGACGAGGCTTACGATATTGTGGTGGTGGGAGCCGGTCCGGCGGGGTCGATGGCTGCCTGGCAGGCGGCCCGGGACGGTGCCCGGGTACTCTTGCTGGAAAAGGATCCGGTGGTGGGTACCCCGGTGCGCTGCGCCGAGGGCGTGGCCCGAAAAGCCCTGGAAGAGTTTTTCGATTTTCCCCTGCCTTCCCATTGGATTGCCACCGAAGTGGTGCATTTTCGGCTCTTTGCGCCCGACGGAACCTCGGTGCAGGTAAACATCGCCGAAACGGGGCTGATTCTTCACCGTCGCCTGTTCGATTACGACCTGGCACAACTGGCTGTTCAGGCTGGTGCCCAACTCCTCACCAATGCCTACGTATTCGACGTATTAAAATCAGAGAACCGGGTGACCGGGGTGCGGGTCAGGGTGCATGGTACGGAGTTTAACGTGGCGGCCCGAGTTGTGATTGCCGCAGACGGGGTAGAATCCCGGGTTGCCCGCTGGGCCGGAATCGATTCCACCATTGCCATTAAAGACATTGAAACCTGTGTGCAATACACCCTTTCGGATATTGACATCGATGCAGACACCTGCGATTTTTTCTTTTCCAACGATTTCGCCCCCGGCGGCTACGCCTGGGCTTTTCCCAAGGGCGAACGCACTGCCAACGTCGGTCTGGGGGTGTCCGCCAAGTTTACCCGAAACCGCACCCCGGAAGATTATTTCTTTCAATTTCTGGAAAGATATTTCCCCCGCGCCTCGGTTAGTGCCCAGACTCTTGGCGGTGTGCCGGCAGATCGCACTTTAAAAACCATTGTGGCTGACGGATTCATGATTGTGGGAGACGCCGCCCACCAGGCTAATCCCATTTCCGGCGGGGGGATCGTTTCCGGCATGGTGGCAGGAAAAATTGCCGGAGAAGTAGCGGCCCGGGCAGTAAAAACGGGGAAAACCGACCGCAAAGCGCTGTTGCCCTATGCCCGGGAGTGGCATCGAAAAATCGGGAAGACCCATCAGCGCTACTACCGCCTGAAGGAAGCGCTCTTAAAATTCGACGACCCCACTTTTAATCGCCTGGCGGCAGACTACCAGGCTTTACGGCCCGACCAGCAAACACTCCTAAATCTGTTCAAAATGGCCTTCAAACATAATCCCGCTTTTATCTGGGATGTGATTCGAATCTTTGCCGCCCAGTAACTTCCTCTTCAGATTTCCGCCCGGAAAAAAGGGAGTTAATTTCCGGGCGGAAATGTCGATAGTAAAACTCGGAAAAAAATATGCTTACAGCAGGAAGCTGTTCTTCCAGACGCCACCGCTCCAACATCCTGGCATCGGAGCACAACCACCCGTCAGCCGACAAACAGGGATGCCGATCTTTAAAATATTTCTTTTTAACCACAAAACGGAATGTGATTTTCGTGTTTTGCGACAATTTGTCAGGTAGCCGGAAAACGTATTTTACCCCGGCAGTAAAAGCGAACAAACGGACCAGGTGACCAATGAAACTCATGGCAATCAACGGACTTTCCTACATCCTCCTGGGATTTTTTTTCGATTACATACTTCTCGGTATTACCCGTAGATTGAAGCTGCCCGACTTTTTAGCCCACCTCTTCACCGGATTTGCCCTGGGAGCCGTTTATTCCTGGTTCTCGCTGCAAATCCCCTTCTCTGCGGCTTACGGAATGGTGCCGCCCCCACTGCTCAAATTTCTCTTTCAGGTAGGTATTTTTTGTTTTTTCTTCCTGTTTGCTATTCATTACGATTTCCGCCTGCTCCGAATATTGCGGGAAGAAAAAACCTGGGTAAGTCCCCTGCTGTTTTCGGGTATTATTTTGGGGTTGCTTTTTCCGATCGGCTGGTTCTTCTTTCGCTTTTCCTTCCGCGATCCCGCCTTCTATTTACTTCCCCTAACCCTTTTGGCCGCCGATCTGGCCAGTTTAATCACCGGCGGATTTTTTACCCATGAACAAATTCGCACCCGCTTCGGCCACCGCATTTTTCTTTCCCTGGCGCTGGAATCCGCCGCACTGGCGGGCATGGTGGCGGTGGCGCTGGTTTTCCGGGTAACCTATTCACTTCCTCCCGCAACGGAGCTCTTCTACCTGGGAGGTGCTTTTTTGTTATTTCTTTTCCTTCTCTCCAAACGGCTCGCCCCATTTCGTTCAAATTGGCTGACTTCTTTTCCCCTGTCATTCCCCATCCTGGCAATCGCCATTGTCCTCATCGATTTTTTCCTGTATGTTCATCTTCCGCTGGCTCTGGGGGGCTTGTTCCTCGGTCTGCTGGTGGGCGAAATCCTGCGCACGAACCAGGTGAAATTCTGGGGCACTATCTTCAAACCATTCCGCTTTCTGGTCATTTTTCCACTCTGGGGAATTGGAACGCTGTGTTCGAATCCTTTGCCTGACCAATGGAATTACCTGGGAACCGGCTCAATACTGTTTTTCATTACCTTTCTCATTTCAGCATTCGGGGTCGGCCTTCTCTGGCTGAAAGAAAAGAAAGAATTCCTGGTTCCTTCTCTCAGCCTGTTAAACCGGGCTGAATTCTCCCTGCTTCTCCTGATGGAAGGTTACCTGCTTCACTGGATATCCCGGGATATTCTACTCATGGTCGGTCTGGTTTCTGTTCTCTGGATTCTCATAGCCCGAACCGGTCTCATCAAGAAACTGGACGACTTTTTGAGCCAGGGCTGAGAACGCCCATGGAAGCTTGCTGCCTTCTTTTTCCAGAACCGTCCGTTAGTTTTATTCCCGAACTCAAACACCGTTTGGCAACCCTGCAAATTGTTTTTATATTTTCCAGGACAACAAAATGTGAAAACGAGCAACGAAAAGGTTGAGGTTCCGGGAATGGGATTTTTAGAAAAAATCAAAAGCGGTTTATCGAAAACGCGCGAGCAGGTATTCGGACAAATCCAGACGGTTATTTTTACTGCCAAAAAGATTGACGAGGAACTTCTGGAAGAAATTCAGGATTTGCTGATTTCCGGAGATGTAGGAGTGGATACGGCCGAGGAAATTATTGACCGCTTGCAAAAAGAAGCCCGCAAGAAGCGGTACGAAGATCCTCAACAACTCTACGAGCTATTGAAAAGCATCATCGGAGATATGTTTGCTCCCGATTCACATCCTTTCGATTTTGACACTTACCGGCCCTACGTAATTTTGGTGGTGGGAGTAAACGGCACCGGTAAGACCACTTCCATTGCTAAAATGGCGGCTCTGTTTCGCCAACAGGGCAAGAAGGTGATTCTGGCGGCGGCGGACACTTTCCGTGCGGCGGCCATCGAGCAACTCCAGATCTGGGCCGAACGGGCGGGCGCCGATCTTGTCAAACATCAGAGCGGTTCCGATCCGGCGGCGGTGGTGTTCGACGCCCTCCGAGCCGCCCGGGCCCGCAACGCCGACGTGGTGCTGGTAGATACCGCCGGACGTCTGCACACCAAAGTGAATCTGATGGAAGAGCTCAAAAAAATCAAGCGGGTCATTCAAAAGGAGATTCCCGAGGCCCCCCACCAAACACTGCTGGTGCTGGACGCCACCATCGGCCAAAATGCCATTACGCAGGCCAAACAATTTGTCGAAGCCGTCGGTATTACCGGAATTGTGCTGACCAAATTGGACGGTACGGCCAAGGGTGGAGCAGTCATCGGGATTTCCCACAAATTGCAAATTCCCATTAAGTTTGTGGGTCTGGGAGAGAAAATGGACGATCTGCAACCTTTTGATCCTCGTTTGTTTGTAGAGGGCCTGTTTCGGAATTGAAAAGCGTATCCGGCCCCAATTCTCCGGGCGTTTCAGAGAGAGCGCCTGGCACCTTCTCGCCGAGATTCAAGCAGACGGGAGGGCAATTTTAACAGCAAAATGCAGCTTTCTGTTCAACATGAAGTTTTTCACCACTCCGGAAGCGTGTCATCCTTGGAAGAAGCCGCGGAGCGAATCCGAACAAAACTTTTGTCTAACTGCGGAGTATATATGTTGGATAAAATAAGAATAGCAGGAGGAACTCCTCCAAAAAGCGAAAACCAGGAACGTGACCATATATGAATCAATCGACGAAAAAAGAAGCCCAGCAAAAACCGCGAATCCACGTAACCACCCTGGGGTGTTCCAAGAACCTGTACGATTCGGAAATCCTGATGGGACAATTCAAAGCCAACGCGGTTCCCCTTACTCCCCACCCCGAAGAGGCGGATGTGATTATTGTAAATACCTGCGGATTCATTACTCCGGCTAAACAGGAATCCATTCAGGCCATCCTGGAAGCCAGCGAGATTAAGAAAAGACGTCCCGGCACCAAATTACTGGTGTGCGGTTGCCTTTCTAAACGCTACTATGCGGACTTAAAGCACGAAATCCCGGAAGTGGACGAGTATTTCGGAACGGAAGATTTTCAGAATATTCTGGCATACCTGAACTTGCCCCTTCCCTCCCCCAAATACCTTTATGAGCAACGCTACCTGTCTCAACAGCGGCATTTTGCCTATTTAAAAATTGCCGAGGGATGCAATCACAAGTGCGCCTTTTGCGCCATCCCTTTAATGCGCGGGCAGTACCGCAGCCGCCGGCTGGAGGAAATTGTGGACGAAGCTCGCATCCTGGCCGACCAGGGGGTAAAAGAATTGATTTTGATTGCTCAGGACACCACCTTTTACGGTCTGGATTTGTACAAATCCCAGCGCCTGGTGGATTTGCTGGAAAAGCTGGAAGCTATTCCCAACATCGAATGGATTCGGGTGCATTACGCTTACCCCACCACACTTCAAAACCAGCTAATTGAACAGATTGCCAGCAGCGAGAAAGTGGTGAATTACGTCGATCTACCGTTACAGCACATCACCGATCGGATGTTAAAAATCATGAAACGGGGCGGTAGCTCTCGCCGTATTCGCCAGATATTGGAACGAATCCGGGTTCGCATTCCTGACGTTGCCATTCGCACCGCTTTCATTGTTGGACATCCCGGAGAAACGGAAGCGGATTTCCAGGAGTTGAAACGTTTCGTTGAGGAATTTGAATTCGACCGCCTGGGTGTGTTTGTCTATTCTCCGGAAGAAAATACCCGGGCCTATGAATTGCCGCATCCGGAACCGGAAATTGCCGAAGAACGCTACAACGAGTTAATGACCCTGCAACGCGACATCTCGCTGCGCAAAAATCTGGCTAAAATTGGGAAAAGTTACCGGGTGCTCATCGACGAAGTAAATCAGGAGCAGCACAGCGCTTACGGACGTACCTATGCCGACTCCCCGGAAATTGACAACGAAGTCGTTTTAGAAAACATTCCGGTGGAACTCTCTCCTGGGCAATTTGTCCAGGCCCGGGTGGTGGACGCCGGGGAATATGAATTATTTGCCCAAATTCTGGAGGCCCAATGAAAACGATTCGTTTTATTTTAGTTTTCATCTTGATGGCCAGCCTGACCGGCTTCGCCCAGTACATGTCCGCTCCCAAATTGAGCGGGGTTGGGCTCCCCTATTTTCAGACCGGACTATTTCGTTTCTTCACCGAGGACGGGCAAAAACATCTGGTTAAGTTTTACATTCAAATGGTAAACGACGATTTAACTTTCATCAAAAACAAAGATGTGTTTGAAGCGGACATTCAGATTGAACTCTACATTACCAGCACGGACAACCAATACGTCTTTAACCGCACCATCGACAAAACTTTTACCACCAAAAATTTTGAGGAAACCAATTCTCGCCGTATCCGGCACACCATGACCACCGAAGTCGCCCTTGACGCAGGGGATTACAATGCCGTCCTGACCGTCCGGGATCAAAACAGCGGCAAACAGGTTAACCGGAAAATCAATTTCACCCTGAAGGATATTTCCCAGTATCACTTCATGATGAGCGATGTTCTGTGCTTTGAGCAATTCAGCACCGACAGCACCGGTAAAATTGTTTCTTTCGAACCGGTGTTAAACAACAATTTCAACGGCGGCGACCAATACATCTACTTTTACTTCCGCACCCTCTCCCGGGGCTTAAACGACAGTATTCAAATTGATTTCTCCATCTACAACACCGAGCATGCCATTGTTTATGAGAATCAGTATTTCCTTCCCGGAACGGCGGGGGTAAAAGAGCACATCATCCGGTTAAACCGGGATCAGTTTGTGCAGAGCCGGTACGAACTGCAGATTACAAGCAAAGTGCGAAATCAAACATTTAAAACCCGGAAAATCTTTTCCTTTTTCTGGACCATTTCTCCGGAATCGCCCAAAGATTTAGACCTGGCCCTGCGCCAGATGCGCTACATCGTTCCCTGGGACACCTTGAAAAAAGTGCTCAAGCAGTCTTACCAGGAGAAGCGAGAGTTTTTCAAAAATTTCTGGAAAGAGATGGATCCCAATCCGGAGACAGAAAAAAACGAACTAATGGATGAATACTTCCGCCGGGTTAACTATGCCAATCAAAATTTCTCCGGAATGGGTGAAGACGGCTGGCTAACCGACCGGGGTCGTATTTTCATCAAGTTCGGTGAGCCGGACGACATTGAACGCCACCCCTTCGAGAGTAACTCCTTACCCTACGAGATCTGGCGTTACTACAATCTGCGAAAAGTATTCGTTTTCATCGACCGCACCGGATTCGGCGACTATTACCTTCATCCAGACTATCTGGATGAGGAATTCAATTGAGACAAAAGAGCGGTACCTTACAAAACAGCGCCCATTTATTAATCCGAATGGGGAAATCCGTTAAACTGCTTTCCCCGAAACGGGTTCGGCTTTTCGCAAAAATGAAAAAACAGCTTTGAGAATGGTTCTCTTAAGAAACAATTTCAGGGTGGGTTAACCGAAAGGACAACGATCATGAGGAGAATCGGAATTGCCTGCTGGTTCACCTTACTTTTATTCACTTCCCTTTCCGCCCAGACGTTTTATTTAAAACCTTTCTTCGGCTACAAAACCGTCAAAATGAGCGAAGTAAACCACGAAATAAAAAACGCCATACGCGCCCTCCAGCAGGAAACCGGCAATTTACTCCCTTTTCCAAAAGACTTTAACGGAGATTTCGTCTGGGGAATTCAGGGAGTGTACCACTGGAACGACAACTACTTCCTGCAAGTTTCCACCTTTTACTATCAGGAGACTATCTCCACGTCCACCAACGAACTCACCATCATTCCGGATTATTATTTCGGTTTCAAGCGCAAGATTGAACTGTTCGAAGTTAATCTGGGTATTCAGTACTTTTTTAATTACAATCAATGGCGCCGCACCAATTTTTACCTCAGCACCGGTTTCGGCTACGCTTTTGGATGGACCAATAGCGATTTCCAATATTCCGAACCGGGCAACGTCCAGGAGAAAGGACTCCACAATCAGGGAGATTTTTCCTCCGACGCCCTGACCGCCCACCTGGGAGCAGGTTTGACCGTCCGCCTCTCTTCAATCATCTTACTGACGGGAGAAGTTGGTTTGCACATCGCGAATCTGGGACAAATGGACGGACAGATTAAGTCCAGCGATGGACGAAATGTGCCCTACACAACCAATAGTCGCTACGATTTCAGCGGATTTTTTGCCGTGGCCGGATTAGAAATCGTTATTCCCCTTCACCTCTGATTCGAAGGATTGTCCTTCCACTCTCTACCCCCACCAGGAACTTCCCGGCGGCTTTGGGAATAATAACGGGTGCAGAGAAATCAAATTTTCACTTCATAAATTACGAGAGTGTGTCGAAAATAATTTTTAGCGGGGTTGAACTCGACAAGGCATTCGGGGGTATAAAAAGTGTAAGGTGACGAGGAAGAAATGAATATTTACTTGAACGATCCGGTAATTTTAGGGAGCATTGTCGGAATCATCTTGTTCTTATTCATCTTTCAACTGGTGATTCTCTTTCGGATAAAAACGTTGTTTCAGCAGATACTCTACTATATGGAATCGGTATCGCGGTTTTTCTACCGGCTGCAGAATTCCACGGCTCCGCGGGCGAAAAAGGCACAATTACCTAAAACGTGCCAATTTTGTAAACACCGGCTCTCGTTCATTCATATGAGCGACAATAAAGGAGAAGTAGAAGATTTTTATTACAAATGTCGGTTACACAACATTGAAGTAAAATTAACCGATACCTGTAAACAGTTTGAAAAAGACGACATCGTCAGTTAAACACGAGAGAAAGGAAAACTAACCTTTACAATAGATTCAAGACGTTTTGCTCAGGGGTGCTGACCGGCTTATATGTTGTTACCTCCCTTTTTTAAGAGAGTGCCTCCTCATCCAACATATACGGCAGCACCCCTGAGTTTTTTATTTTTTCTGTTCCTCCGCCACGGGATGTTTCCATTTCCGCAAAAAATTCAGTACCCGTTCCGGGTCGTGACCTTTTTCCTTGCTATTTTTTCTTTCCAGCGATCCGGTTTCCTGCAAATGGAGCAGGGCGCCTTTTTCATCTAATACCACCAGGGCCGGCAATCCTAATTTTATTGGATGAGCATACAGCGAATCAAGATCCAGATTTTTGTCTCCCCGCCCGACATCCACCAGAACCAGCTCGTAATTTTTGTTTAAATATTCCTCCACTTCCGCATTATTTTCGAACAACTGGTCCAGCGCCCGGCACCAGGGACACCAATTTGCACCGAAAACCAGGAGCACATGTTTACTTTCCTTCTGCGCGCGGGAAACCGCCTGAGCAATCTCCGCCCGGGCATCCGCCTTAGGATCATACGGTCCGCTTTGTTCCAGGGCAGCCACTCCCCCTGCCTCGCCGAACATCAGGGAAACGAACATCGCCAAAAACAGCGCTTTTCTTCCCTGTACAAAGAGTACAAATCCACCTCTCATTTATGCTTTCCTCCTTTTTGTTCTAACTATTTTTAAAATAATTGAAGCGATAGATGACTCAAAACGCTATTCACAAAGAAAAATAATTTTTCGCAAGAAAGAAAATAGTTTTTTAGAAATGTTCAGCATGTTAATTTGCAGCGAAAAAGAATTTAATCAAAATCAATTTTCAGGGGAAGCTCGATGAATTGGGTTGAATTGATTGGTTACGCGGCTTCCGTTGCCATCGGCGCCGCCATGCTTATGAAATCGCTCATCCGTTTGCGTACCATCGGTTTGCTGGGTGCCGTCCTGTTTAGTTATTACGGCATCCTGATTCATTCCTGGCCGGTCTTTTTAATGAACGGATTTATTGCTGCCGTTCATCTGTACTACCTGTTACAATTCAAGCGGAAAACCGAATTCTTCGAAATCATGTCTGTCCCGACCCCCGACACCCCTTTTCTTAAACGGTTCATCAAGTTCTACCAAAAAGAGATTGCCTACTATTTTCCTCACTTCTCGCTGGAAAAACTTCGTAATGCTTACACCTATTTCCTTTTCCGGGACATGGTTCCCGCCGCGCTCTTCATCGCCGAACCCCGCGACAAAGAAACCTTAGAAATTGTGCTGGATTTTGTGACTCCCAATTATCGCGATCTGAAAAATGCTTATTTTTTGTTTGGAAAGAGCAAAAAGATCTTCGGTTCCAAAGGTTACAAACGGTTCATTACTCCGGCCACGGTTCCCCGGAAGCATCAGAAGTATTTGAAGCGAATGGGGTTCTCTCTGGTCAAAATAAACGGGAAGCAGTACTACCAGAAAGCGATTGGAGAGCAGGAAAAGTAATGTTCAAACCACCTCGTGAACATGAGAGAAAAAAGAAAGAGATTGAATCGATTAGAGGGGAAAAATTCCGTTTGCGGGAACAAATTCGCTTTTGTACCTTTATTTTAAAGTGGAGTCGTCAACGCGAACGGCAACGTTTTTTTGCAGCCGGGAGGATATGGGAGCACTTAAAATGAGCAACAGGAGTGCCAGGAGATGAATGAACTAAATTACCCGTTAGGTTTCGACCGGGCCAAAGAAGCGGCCGAAAAATTAGCAGCCGAACAAGAGAGGTTGCGTCGCACTCTGGAGGAAGCGCTTCACAAAGCGGAAGAAAAAAAGAAGTATTTGAAAGATTTCTGGGACGATCTGATCAGTCTGATTCAATTGATTAAAGCCTATTTGAACAAAGAATACACCCGGGTTCCCTGGAAAACCATTGTATTCGCCCTGGCAGCTATTGTTTACTTCTTGAATCCTTTCGACGTCATTCCCGATTTAATCCCAACGGTTGGGTTTTTAGACGACGCCACCGTTATTGCTTTTGTGCTCAACGCAATTAAAGAAGATTTACAAAATTTCAAACAATACCAGCGACAGGCGTCCAAAACTTCTCTGGTCAATGAATAGAAAAAACCAACGAGCAGCCTTCCCGCAAGTTACTTCACCTGCGAAGGAAGCGGTAATTTAACCCCTTCAATTTTTGTCAATTCGGTGGTAATACTGCCAATGAACACCTTGCTTTTCATCATTACCGGAATTTTGTACTGATCGTCGGTTAGCCACACCCACAAACGGCCCTTTTGCTTGAAGATCGCTTCTCCCCGGAGACGCGGTTCCACAACCAGACAACGAAATTTTCCCGCTTTTACCTTAATGGTCTCCCTTTTCTGAACCAGGACCTTTAGTTTGTACACTTTTTTGTTGTCGTGGTTAATCATGTACACCGGCATACCCACTTCCAGGTCCTGGGTTCGCACGTAGTAAAAAGCAGCCAAAATATCCAGTACATAGGGTGGAATGGGAATTTCAAACTCTTTTTTCTCCTTCACCCGCAGGGGGTCCTCGTTGTAATAACGAATCATCTGCACCCGGGCTTTTCCGAAATACTGATCGTAATCCACTTTGAGATCAAACTTGTAAGA
Source organism: Calditrichota bacterium (assembly GCA_024276455.1). Lineage (GTDB taxonomy): Bacteria > Calditrichota > Calditrichia > RBG-13-44-9 > RBG-13-44-9 > JAJRXE01. The sequence continues at coordinate 10,982 of JAJRXE010000092.1, read as the reverse complement.
CCCATCCCGCAGCGTTTTAAGATACCTCCAGGAAAAAATACCTTGCGTGTCCACCAGACTCTCAACCCGATCGCGCACTTTAAACACCCAATCGAAGGTGCGCGAAGATCGAGCGGTAGAAACAATCCGGTAAGCCTCCCGATCGTGAATGGGTACTGTTTCTTCCACCGCCATGGTTGCGGAGCCGGCCTTAATAATGCCGTAGCGCACAACAAAACTTAATTTCTCCCCCACCCGGAAGGCATGGTTAGGCACCACCCGATCCAGCTGGTGGGGCAACGAATCGCTAGACACCTCTGCGGCCGCCAGAGAATCGCTGGCGAGAACGGCCGTGGAATCAGGGGTGGCGGGAGATGTTTCTTGAGGAAATCCGGCCATTGCCAGACTGGCAAAAAAAATCAAACCACAAATTCCAATCCATTTTCTTACCATTGGCACCCTACTGTGGCATCGTAAAGTTTCCCGTGAATTAGCCTGAATCTTAAAAAGGTTTCCCTGCCATTTCAAGCAAAAGAATAATCTCTAACCTTAAAGCGAATTGAATACCCTTCTTTTTACAACTACGCGCCGCACCCGACACGCAAATAATTTAATTGAACTTTTCTCTGGATTAAATGTTCGGCAAGAAAAGAAAATATTAGAGGTACAGGGCAACGAAGCAAGGCAACAACAAACAAAGCGAAGCCGTTAGCTTCTGTTTTGGAACTTTTAGCCGCTCTTTCCGAAAACAGGGCGGTTTAAAATTGGTTGAGCGGAGAAATTAATCCAACAGCAAGTTTTTAATCTCTACCACCGTGCTGTTGAGCATGGGATTTTTGTGCACCAGCCCTTTGATTTTCTTGTAACTGTGAAGAATCGCCGTGTAATGACGATCTCCAAAATGGTAGCCGATCGTTTGAAAAGTTTCGCCGGTTAATTCTTTGATTAAATAAATAGCGATTTGACGAGCCAGGCTGACCTCTCTGTTGCGGGAATGCCCCACAATGAGATCCACCGGTATGTGAAGATGTTGAGACACAACCTCGATGATTCGTTCAATCTTGATCATTTTGGAACCGGGGAATTTTCCCAATCCCTCATTGCCGTTTAAATTCAAATGCCGCAGCAGCTTTCTGGTTTTCGACAGAGAAACCGGCGTACCCAACAAAGAGGTCTGGGCGGCGATTCGAACCATGATGGAACGCACATGGTGCAGACTGTCGGTCAGATTACGGGCAATAAACTCCCGGACTTCCGGCAGTAAATTCAATTCATTCTTCCGGACATAGTCATCGATCCAGGCCAGGCGGGTTTCCAAACTGGGCGGAATCAAATCTACAATCAGTCCCCGATGGAAAAAGGAAGTAAGCCGGGAATCGAATCCCCGCAATTGCGCGGGAGGTAACAGGGAAGAAATAACAATCTGGCGGCGTCGACATTCCATCTCCGAGAATAAATAGAACAGCCCTTCCTGGGACTTCTTTTTATTGGCCAGGAATTGAATGTCGTCTAATAATAATACATGAATTTTGAGATATTTTTCAACAAACTCGTTGAGTTTTCGTGACTGGAGTGCTTGAATATACTCATTCAGAAAATTCTCGCTGGTCACGTAGCGGACCACTTTCCGTTTCTTATTGGCTTTTACAAAATTTCCGATGGCCTGCAACAGGTGGGTCTTTCCCAATCCGGAGTTCCCGTAAATGAAAAGCGGATTGTAATCTGTCTTGCCCGGATTCCGGGCCACAAATTGAGCCGCCCGAAGCGCCAACTCATTATCGTTCTTCACAAAATAATTGCTGAACTCATAGCGGAAATCTAACGCGTACTCGCCCTCCTCAACCGCTTCCCGGGGACGAACATCCTGAGGAGAGATCGCTGGTGATTCCGACTCCTTTTCTTCGGTTAAAGAGAGCTCCTCCGGTTGCTTGTTCGGGGTGGAAGCCACCAGGTACTCGATCTTTGCACGAATACCAAACTTGCGTTTTACGGCCGCGTGAATGATCTCCTGATAATTGCTCTCCAGCCATTCGAAGAAAAATTGAGAAGGAACCCGCAGAATAAGTTTCTCATCTACATAACTTACTGGAATGATCGGCTTGACCCAGGTCTGGTAACCCTGGCTGGAAATTTTCCCTTTAATGATTTCCAGGCATTCTTCCCATTTCGATTGTATTGAATTAGAATTTCTCCTTGGCGCAACAACTCCCTGAGCCTGGCTCTCTACCATGAACGAGATACTCCCCTTCCTGCTTTTTTATACATGTTTCTCCCTTTCACATAGTATCCCTACTATGCGGGATAGCACCGGATGAATTTTTGGGTTTGTGTAAGCCTACCCCCATGAAACGAGGCACTACTTATTATAATTTTTTTTCGCTAAAAATCAAGTCAATCGGGGATTTTTTTTGAGGGAATTTGAGTTTCACGTTAAACAATCTTTCTAAATTTCTGTAAAACAAACAGATTAAGAAAAAGTGCCACAAAATTAGAATTTTGTGGCAAAAAATGGTTTTAGAAAGGAAAGAAAAAATTAAACAATTTGTTTTCCAGGATTTAAATTATTACATTTGCAATTTGAATTTTAAAACAGGGAGTTGACCAAAATGGCAAAAGTATGCGAGATTTGCGGCAAGAAACCCCAGTATGGCAACAACGTTAGCCACGCGAATAATAGAACCCGTCGTCGCTTTGAACCTAATTTGCAAAAAGTCCGTGCGCTGGTGGATGGTAAGACCAAACGTATCACGGTCTGCACCAGTTGCATCCAGGCGGGAAAGGTTCTGAAAGCTGTGAGCTAAACTCGGTTGTTTTTTCCCCGGCCACTCAATGAAATCGATTGAGTGGCTTTTTTTATGCCCTTTGCATTTTCGAAATAATGTCTCAATTTCAATTTCTTGCTGGAAATGGCCTTCCTTTTTTCAAAATAATTATACTCTCCACTTGCAAATCATTTTTTTTCTTTCAATATTTGGCCGATAATCAGTTTTACAGGGTGTTAATCATTTTAACTGTATTAGCTTAATGTAGTTAGAAGGATTAAATAAAATTTTAAAAGGTCACTGAAACTTTTGAAAAGTTAAACGATATTATTAAACATAGAAATAAAGGGGAGGAAGCAATGGAATTAGGAAGCCGCGGCGCAACCCGAATCATCAATCAGGAACACCCGATGTTCACCGAAGTTTGTGAACTGCTGGAACTGGATCCGGAAGCGGTTGATTACCTGATTATTGACGCTTTCGAAGATGTGGATTACGAACTTTACGAAGATTTCGACGATTCCCTGGAAGAGGAGGCCTGGAAACCGGAAAGTCGCATGGTGGAAGTTTATTACAAAGACGGTGCCATCGACGAGCTGGAAATTGATCTGGATTCCGAAGTGGACGAAGTGTTAAAACGGCTTTTGGGTTAATTATTAGGAGATGACCAAATTTAAACCCATAAATTACGATCCAAACTTCTGTACTGAATGGCCTCGCTAATATGAGCCGGTTGAATATCATCATTTCCTTCGAGATCTGCAATAGTCCGGGCAACTTTTAGAATACGATGGTACGCTCGGGCGGAAAGTCCCAATTTGGTAATCGCGGTTTTTAACAACTCCTCTCCCTTTTCGTCCACCCGACAATATTTTCGAATATCTTTGGGTTGCATGTCGGCATTACAAAACAGATGCTCGCAATCCTGGAACCGTTTTAACTGGACTTCGCGAGCTTTCTGTACCCGCTCTCGAATCGCCTCCGATTTTTCTCCCGGTCGATGGCTGGAGAGGTCCTGGTAGCGCACTGCCGGCACTTCGATTTGAATATCAATACGATCCAGCAACGGTCCGGATATCCGGGCCAGATATTTCTTGATTTGCTGAGTGGTGCAGGTGCACTCGCGATTCGGGTCGGTGTAGTACCCGCAGGGACAGGGATTCATGGCGGCCGCCAACATAAAATTGGCCGGATAAGTAATCGAGAGCGTGGCACGGGAAATAGTCACTTTGCCGTCTTCCATGGGCTGGCGCATTACCTCCAGCACATTTTTCTTGAACTCCGGCAATTCGTCCAGAAAGAGCACCCCGTGGTGTGCCAGACTCACTTCCCCGGGACGAGGGTAACGCCCCCCGCCAATTAAACCGGCGTCGCTAATGGTGTGGTGGGGGGAACGAAAAGGACGGGTGGCGATCAGAGCCTGGTTAGGAGGAAGCAGCCCCGCCACGGAATGGATTTTGGTGGTCTCCAGCGCCTCTTCCAACACCATTGCCGGTAAAATGGTGGGCAACCGTTTCGCCAGCATGGTTTTGCCGGAACCCGGCGGTCCGATCATTAAAATGTTGTGACCGCCCGCCGCCGCAACTTCCAGCGCACGCTTCACATGCTCCTGCCCCTTTACATCCGAAAAATCGAGCGAATAATGCCGACTCACTTCAAAAATCTCTTCCAGATCCACCTGAAAGGGGGGCAGGTCTATTTGATGGTTCAAAAAATCAATGGTTTCGTTTAAACTGCCCACCGGGAACACTGCCAGTCCTTCGGCAATGGCAGCTTCCCGGGCGTTTTCCCGGGGGAGAATCAACCCTTTCATTCCCTGCTTGCGCGCCTCGATGGCAATGGAAAGCGCCCCGTGAATCGGTCGTACGGTGCCGTCCAGGGCCAATTCCCCCAGAATCACGTGGTCGTCCAGCTTCTCCTGTGAAATCTTCCCGCTGGCCGCCAAAATTCCCACCGCAATGGGCAAATCATAACTGGACCCTTCCTTCCGGATGTCCGCCGGGGCCAGATTTACGGTAATCTTCCGCAGAGGAAATTCGTATCCACTATTGCGAATGGCGGTCTGGACCCGTTCCCGACTCTCTTTAACCGCATTGTCCGGTAAACCCACCGTAGCAAACCCGGGCAGGCTTTTCCCTTCGATGTTGGCTTCCACTTCTACCAGGTAGGCATCAATCCCCAACAGAGCAGCAGAAAATACACGTGAGACCATACCCCCTCCGTCCGAATTTTCGTTTTTAAAATTTGGGACTTCCGTGTGGAGGCGATCCTGCTGGTTGGCGTTTAAAGAGTACCCGGGCCATCGCGAGATTGCCCGGACAATTAAATTTCCTGTTTCATTGTTACATTTTAATTTATTATTTTAGCGGAAGAATTCAACAGAAAATTGGAAAAAATTGGAAAGGTTCATGGATATTCCAATTGGAGTTGCCAATTCGGTTTCCGCTAACTTTGGATTCGATCCCCTGGACGCAGTCCACTTCGCCCACCAGGCGCATTTTCCGCTCATTCAGATTTTCATCTCGGAAAATATGGTTGGAAATTCCGGAAAATTTGCTCAATTACTGCACGAGGCTGAACTGGAGAATTTCTTGAAGATTTATTTCCACAGTGCCGGCTATTTAAACCGGAATTATCTGAAATCGGCTTACGCGAAGAAACTGCTGTCGGTGCTGGACACCAACACGCCGGTTAATCTGATTCTTCACTTCGATGAAGATGAAGCGCTGGAAAACATGCTCGAAGTGCTGGAAACCTGGCCGGACAAGCAAATTAACCTTTATCTGGAAAACTATTTTAAAAATCCCGGAAAGGAAAATGCCACCAGGAATCTGCGAAAATATCTGGCTCTTTTTACTCTGGCCAATTCCGAGCGAATCAAACTATTCCCGGTTCTGGACATCCCTCGTTTTTTCCATCAGGCGCTGGATTTTCGCGAAGAGGAAGCCCTTCACTGGAATTACCAGCTGCTCAACTTTTTTGGGAATCGACGGTTGCCCGTTTTACTGCATCTGATTGACGTGAAAGATGCCCGGCAGGCTCGTTCCGATTTCTGCGCGGTAAACGAAGGCATCATCCCCTATTCGGAGATCTTCCAATTCATTAAAAAAACCCGCCCACTGATTGAAGGCATTATTCTGGAATTCGAAGACAAAATCAACCCGTTAAAGTCTCGCGACGCCCTCCAACAGCTCCTCACGGAATAGCGTTCCCGCTGTCCGGGGACGTTTACCGTTTAATTTCCCGCAGAAATTTTTCCACTTCGGGAATACCGCCCTGGTAAATTAAATATCCATTGTAAGGTTCGCGTTCGGTAATTTCGCCGGCTACCGGCGTTAACATAATCTTTTTCACCTCTTCCAGATCGTCTGTTTGCCCCAGTGCCCAGCCCAATTTCACGTAGGCGACCTCCGGCAACATATTTGCCGCCGGTACAACCCCTAACCCCATAATTTCCCGTCCGGTTTCGTAAACGTACATCTGGACATACCCCCAGAGGGTTTGCACCGTCATGTACACAGCAATTCCTTTTTCGTGGGCTTTTTTGAGCGCCGGGTAGAGAGGTTTATTCACGTGCCCGAGACCGGTTCCGGCAATTACAATCCCACGATAATCGTTGTCAATCAACGATTCAATAATATCCGGTTTCATGTTGGGGTAATAGTACACAATGGAGACTTTCTCCTCGAAAGCAGTATTGATCAGCACCCGGCGGTCGGACCGGCGGCGGCGGTAATCGTGACGCAACGGGGTGATTTTTTCCCGATCGACCATCGCCAGCGGGATATCGCCAATGGTGCGAAAGGTTGAGCGGTAGCTGGAATGCATTTTACGTACCCGGGTACCGCGGTGCAGCAAACCATACTGGTCGGAAGTCGGTCCGAACATGCACACCATAATTTCGGCAATGTCGCTTTCGGCGGCGGTTTTAACCGCGTGAATCAAATTCAATGCGGCATCGGAAGACGGACGGTCGGAAGAGCGCTGCGAACCCACCATGACAATGGGCACAGGAGAATGTTGCACCATGAAGGACAAAACGGCCGCGGTGTGGTGCATGGTGTCGGTGCCGTGTCCAATCACAATGCCCTGCACTCCTTTTTCAATTTCCCGTCCAATGGCTTCCGCGGTTCCGATCCATTGTTCCGGTCCCATGTTTTCGCTGAACACCCCGTACAGTTTTTCGGTTTCCAGGTTGCAAAACTCCGCCAGTTCGGGAACCGACCCGTACAATTCGCCGGGAGAAAAAGCCGGAATCACCGCTCCGGTGCGGTAATCCAGTCGGCTGGCAATCGTTCCGCCGGTGCCAAACAGCTTTACCCGGGGTTTTCGTTCGTCGTACGGGAATTCTTTTTCCGGAATTTTATAATGGGCTTCTTTACGGCCAATTTCTTTAATGTATTCAATGATGTTCACCGCCACGCCAATATTGTAGCCGTTACGCAATTTCAACACAATGTGTTTGGCATCGGCCGTCTCGGAGCGAGGCAAAATAATGCCCTTGAAGACGCCCCGGGTGGTTTTCATTTCCACATCGCTCCAAACCTGCACCTGGTGCTCTTTTAACACAGACAGCGCCGGGTCACGGTACCCTTTGTAATTCGCACTCATTTCATTCTCCCTGATTGGTTAAAATGTCCCAGAACATGGTGCTCACTTTTTCGCCGGGAATTTTTCCCCGCACCGGTTCCATAATCTGGCGCATCAGATAACGGTATTTCTTTTCCGGTTCCCGGAAAGAGGGCTCGGCCTGTTTTAACAAGGTAAGTATGGTTTCCTTCACCTTCGAAGGCGGTACCGGAGGTGTCCGATACGCATTCAGGATTTGTTCAAAAGGACGCGCTCCTTTCTGCTGCAGGAATTCGGTGAAAATCCGATCGTGGTTTTCCAGCAAAGCCGGGTTTTTCTCGACGGCGGCAAAGAAAGTCTTCCACACCTCTTCAGTAAGCCGCTCAACCGGCAATTTTTTGCGGCGCCAGTACACGGTGCGTTCAAAGAGCAAGCGGGCCACCTGGACGGAAGACACCCGGTAGGTCTGCACCAATTTTTCGAACAGGGGCGCCTGCGGCGAAGCGGCGATGAGGGGCACCAGATGCTCCGGAACGCCCATTTTGCGGTATTTGCGTTCGCGTTCCCACACCGGCTCGGGAACACCGGCCCGTAACCGCTCAATTCGCTCTTCGGTGATTTCCAGGGGCGGTAAATCAGTGTCCGGGTACATGCGGTCCGGACCGGGCAGGATGCGTTCGAATCCATTGGTGCCGTCCGCCAGCGCCTGCCGGGTTTCGCTGGGCACCCCCACCGTGGCTTCCCGAGCCCGAATCACTATCTCGTTGACCGCTGTCTGCACGTCCTCCTCGTTCCCCCACACCAGAATCAGGGCGTCGTTGGAGGCGGCCCGGACCGCCTTGCGAATCTTTTTCCAGGTAAAACTGTCGATGGTCTCTTCGGTGCTCTCGGAAGTCAGAATATTCGGCAACCGGGTTAAACAAGCAATCACCCGCACCCGATCGGAAATTTCTTTGGAAAACACCTTTCCCATCTGGGTCGGATGACTTAAAATCCCCATGTAGCCCTTTAGATTTACACAAAAGATTTTGTTGCCCTTTTTCAAGGCCCGACGAATGGGATCCCAGGATGCCCGACTCAGCAGGTGGGTTACCTCTGCCGATTCGTAGCGGAAAGTCTGTTCGGTGATTCCCCGGCGTTTCAGTTCTTCACGAATTTGCAGCAGGGCATACTGTCGCAGCGCTTCGTTGTAAATCAAGAGGGGAATCATGGGAATGCGCGGCACCCCTTTAATTTCAATCCGGGTGCCCCCGGTAATACTCACATTCACATCCTGGCGGGCTGCTCCGATGCCGGTGCGCACCTTTCCGGTGCTTCGTACCAGGCGGCGGAGCAGATTCCCGACCTGGGCCACTTCCTGGGGAGTGTGCATTTGCGGTTGGGTTACGATCTCAATCAACGGCATGCCCAGCCGGTCGGTGCGGTACACGCGCAAGTGTCCCTCATCGGACACCTCGCGACAGGCATCCTCTTCCAATCCCAATTGAATCAGCCCGATTTTTCGTTTCCCCAGGGGAATCCAGCCATCCACCCCCACAATGGTGGTGCGCTGAAATCCGGTGGGAATACTGCCGTCCAGGTATTGTTTCCGGGAAATGTGAATTTCGCTCACCAGGTTGTAATTCAACAGCATGGCAATTTGCAAGGCAATGTCCAGTGCCTGGGGATTAATCTCAAACGGTGGCGTGTCGTCCATTTCGTAGGTACACACCGTTTCGTGATTAATCTGGTAAATAATATCTTTCCTGGTTTTGAATTCCATGAGGGCGGTGCCGTCGTACTCTCCCAGTTCCGACAGCGTCGGTCGCATGTGTCGGAGAATTTCCGCGTCGTACTCCTCGCTGTATTTTCCCGCCGGGCAGCGACAGAACAATTTCTTCTCGGTAAGCAATTGCTGGTGAATTTCCAATCCCACCTTCAGCCCGAGCTCCCGGTAATCCGCAGTGGTCATTTCTTCAAAAGGTTTTAAAAGGGGTGCCATGCGAGCTTTCCTTCCTTAAATTTTCCTTGCCATTGGTAAATAAAGGTTTAAAATAAGTTTTGGAACGGATATCAGGCAAGGCATAAGATTTTTTAAGATTTTACCAGCGTGGTTCATTTTTTTCATTTTCGGGAGAAGTGAATCTTTAACCCAGGAGGTGCCGGATGCAGCCATTATTAATTGTTCACGGGGGCGCCTGGAACATTCCGCCCAAATTACAGGCCGCCCACCTCCGAGGGTGTGCGCAGGCCGTGCGTCGGGTGTATCCCCTGCTGCAGGAGGGGCTTCCGGCGCTGGACGCCGTTGAACAAGCCGTCAACATTCTGGAAGAAGACCCGACCTTTGATGCTGGACGAGGGGCTTTTCTGAACGCCCGGGGAGAGATCGAGTTGGATGCCATCATCATGGACGGGCGTACCCTGCAGTTTGGCGCCGTGGCGGCGGTTCAAAATATTCTTCACCCGGTGTCCGCGGCCCGTTTGATCATGGAAAAAACGGAACATTGCTTTCTGGTGGGAAAGGGCGCTCAGGAATTTCTCTGGGCGCAGGGATTCCCGGAAGTCCCCCCGGAAACGTTGCTTACCGAGCGCGAATTGGCCTTTTACCGGCAGATCCGGGAGGATCCCCATTTCACCACCCGTCGGCCGTTCGATCCTTCTCCGCAGGACACAGTAGGTGCAGTAGCACTGGACCGGGAAGGGAATCTGGCGGCCGCTACCTCCACCGGGGGCACGCCTCGAAAAATGCCCGGCCGGGTTGGCGATTCGCCTTTACCCGGCGCAGGTGCCTGGGCGGACAACCAACACGGGGCGGCTTCGGCCACCGGCTGGGGCGAGGCGATTATGCAAGTACTGCTGTCGCGCACCGTTTGCGACTTATTTGCTACCCAAACGCCCCGGAAAGCTGCTCGCCAGGCCATCGAAATTTTACACACCCGGGTTAACGGAAGAGGCGGCTTGATTGCCATTACTCCCGACGGAGAATACGCCTTCCACCACAATACCCGTAAGATGGCGTTCGCCCTCTACCATCCGGAGAAAGGGGTTCTGGCCGGAATTGACCAGGAGCATCTGACACGATTCTCTGGATAAACCCGCGGCCATTCCCGAACGGCGGAGGTTTCGGATATCCCCTTTTTCTCGAACAGGAAGGAGATTAAGCTAATATTCCGGGGCAGAAACCGCTTTGCGCGGTTTTTCGGAGCGTTCCTACGGGAACAGCCGTTCAGCGGGAATCTCCTTAGAAATTTCGCACGTTCCACTTCCGCAGCCCCTTCAGGAGGGCTTGAAAATCTTTGGGAATTTCCGCCTGCAGCTCCATGGTTTGGTGGGTAGCGGGGTGGATAAAACGCAGTTTCCAGGCGTGCAGACTCAGGCGGTTCAACAGTGCCGAGGGTTCCTGGTCAAAGTCGAAGCGCACACCCGGTTTCCAATCCGAGATAAAGATTGCTTCCACCTGGTGGTACACCGGGTCCACCGCCAGCGGATGTCCCACCGCCTCAAGGTGAACACGAATCTGGTGGGTTCTGCCGGTACGGGGATAAATTTCCAACAGCGCATAATCGCGGAAGCGTTCCACCACCCGGAATTCCGTCAAAGAGGGCTTTCCATTTTTATTCACGGCCGTTTTTCGCCTGCCCGTGCGACCGGTCACCAGAGGCAAATCGATTTTCCCGGTGTCCTCCACCGGCT
>JAJRXE010000091.1 GCA_024276455.1 Calditrichota bacterium | reverse complement strand
CGAAAGTACCGCACCTGGAAATGGTGTTTTGGAGAATCGCCCCGTTTTGTGCTGCGAAAAACCGCCCGCTGGGGCAGACAAACTCTGCAAGTGGAACTCATCGTACGGGACGGAATCATTCGCCGCGCGCTTTTGCGACATGCCGCCACCGCAAAAACCGAATGGGAACAGATTGCCGGGTGGCTGGTAGGGAGCCGGTACGATCCGGCTGGATTGCGGCAGGTGTGGGAGAAAAAGGGATTGGCTCACTTATTTCCCAGCAAAACGGCGAGCGATTGGTTGAAATTCCTTCTTCCCTGAAAAATAGTGAAGAATGAAATCAAATTCCCTCTTTTTTAGAATCTTGATCCTTGGCGTGGAAGCTGGTTAAGTTATTTAGAACTTTCCTTTTGCGACGAATCATCCGATATTAGAGGAAACGAATTCTACAGCGGGTAGTAGATTGGAAATAACACAGGTAAAAGGGATCATTTTCGATCTGAAAAAATACGCCGTGCACGACGGACCGGGAATTCGCACCACCGTGTTTTTAAAAGGGTGTCCGCTGGATTGCTGGTGGTGCCACAATCCGGAAAGCCGGGAACGGCACCCTCAAACGGTAAGGCGACCGGTGCTGCAGGATGCCAACGGACGATCGTTTCAGGAAGGGGAGGAAACCATTGGTTGGGAGGTGACGGTGGCGGAAGTGCTGCGGGAAATTGAAAAGGATGTGATCTTTTACGATCGTTCCGGTGGGGGTGTTACCTTTTCCGGCGGGGAGCCCTTGTTGCAGATCGATTTCCTGGAAGCTCTCCTGCAGGAATGCAAGACACGGGACCTTCACACCACCGTGGACACCACCGGTTACGCTTCCTGGGAAACGTTAGAGCGAATCGTTCCCCTGACCGACCTGTTCCTTTACGATCTGAAGTTGCTGGACGGCAAACTTCACCGGAAGTACACCGGTGTTTCCAACCGCTTGATTTTGCAGAATCTAGAAAAATTAGTTCAAGCAGGAGCGAAAATTATTGTCCGGGTAGCTTTAATTCCCGGATTCACCGATTCGCCAGAAAATCTCTTGCAAATTGCCCGATATTTGAAGAAATTTCCTGCGATTCGACGAATTGATCTGTTGCCATATAATCCCATTGGAGAGGCGAAATACCCGAAATTTGGAATGGAATTGCGGGCGGGGAAGCACAAAATGCAGTCGGAGGAGCAGCTGGAAGCCTTGCGCCAACTGGTGGAGCAGGAGGGTTTCGCGGTAAGAATTGGAGGGTAAATCATGAATGAACGCATCAGAAAGTTGCGGGAACAAAGTTTGAAAGCCCAGCCGAGCATCTCTCCAGAACGGGCGAAATTGCTAACCGAGTTTTACCGGAGCGGTCAGGCGGACCGGGTGTCCGTTCCGGTTGCTCGGGCGCTGGCATTTAAATACATTCTGGAGAACAAAGAAATTTGTATTAACGAGGGCGAGTTGATCGTGGGGGAGCGCGGTCCGGCGCCTAAAGCCACCCCCACTTACCCGGAAATTTGCCTGCACTCGCTGGACGATCTGGAAATCCTGAATTCCCGTCCTAAAATCCCTTACCGGGTGGATGAAGAAACCCGGCGGATTTACCGGGAAGAAATTATTCCCTTTTGGCAGGGACGTACCATTCGGGAGCGCATTTTTAACGAGGTGGACGAGGAGTGGAAAGCCGCCTACCAGGCCGGGGTGTTCACGGAATTCATGGAACAGCGGGCGCCGGGGCACACCGTGCTGGACGACAAGATTTACCGCAAAGGAATGCTCGATTTCATTCGGGAAATTGAAGAACGAATCGATCGGCTGGACTTTTTTAACGATCCGGAGGCGTTTGAGAAGCGGGAAGAACTGCGCGCCATGGCCATTGCCGCCGAGGCGTTGATTCAGTTTGCCCGCCGCCATGCCGAAAAACTGCGCCAGATGGCCCGGGAGGAAGAAGACACCCAGCGCAAAGAAGAACTGCGCCGCATGGCGGAAATTTGCGAGCAGGTGCCGGCTCATCCGCCCCGGAATTTCTGGGAAGCCCTGCAATACTACTGGTTTGTGCATCTGGGTGTGATTACGGAGTTGAACACCTGGGATGCCTTCAATCCCGGCCGGCTGGACCAGCATCTTTATCCCTTTTACCAGCGCGACCTGGAAAACGGCACATTTACCAGAGATCAGATCAAAGAATTGTTGCAGGCCTTCTGGGTGAAATTCAACAATCAGCCCGCGCCGCCCAAGGTGGGAGTCACCGCCCAGGAGAGCAATACGTACACCGATTTCGCTTTAATTAATGTGGGAGGCGTGAAGCCCAACGGCGAGGATGCCGTGAACGAGCTCTCCTACCTGATTCTGGACGTCATCGAAAAAATGCGCCTTCTGCAGCCCAGTTCCATGGTGCAGATTAGCAAAAAAAATCCCGATCGATTTTTGAAACGGGCCCTTAAAATAGTACGTACCGGTTTCGGGCAACCTTCCATTTTCAATACGGATGCCATTATTCAGGAGCTAATTCGCCAGGGCAAATCGGTGGTGGATGCCCGCACCGGCGGAGCCAGCGGCTGTGTGGAAGCCGGGGCGTTCGGAAAAGAGAGCTACATTCTCACCGGCTATTTTAACCTGGTTAAAGTGCTGGAAATTACTCTGAACAATGGGGTTGATCCTTTAAGCGGAAAAAAAGTGGGGATTGCCACCGGCGATCCGACTGCTTTTAAAACATTCGAAGAGCTTTACGAGGCGTTCGAACGACAATTGAATTATTTCATCGATGTAAAAATAAAGAGCAACCGCATTATTGAGCGAATTTACGCCCGCTACATGCCAGCGCCGTTCCTGTCCCTGCTCATCGACGATTGCATTGCAAAAGGGAAAGATTACCACGACGGCGGCGCACGGTACAACAGTTCCTACATTCAGGGAGTGGGTACCGGCACAGTCACCGATTCGTTGACCGCCCTGAAATTCCATGTGTTCGACCGTCAGACCATCTCCATGGGGGAATATTTGCTGGCGTTGCAGCGCAATTTTGAGGGCTTCGAATCATTTCGCCACCTGCTGGTGAACGACACCCCTAAATACGGCAACGACGACGATTACGCGGACGCGATTCTGGTGCGGGTGTTCGAATCCTATTTTCAGGCCATTGACGGGAGGCCGAACACCAAAGGTGGGCATTACCGGGTGAATTTGCTCCCCACCACGGTGCACGTGTACTTTGGCAGCAAGGTGGGTGCCACCCCGGACGGACGGAAAGCCCGCACGCCGCTCTCGGAAGGCATCTCGCCGGTGCAGGGAGCCGACCGCCAGGGACCGACCGCCGTGATTAAATCCGCCGCCAAAATTGACCACGTGCGTACCGGCGGAACTCTGTTGAACCAAAAATTTACCCCCCAGCTGCTGGCAGATGACGAGGGTATTAGCAAGCTGGCGCACCTGATTCGCAGTTATTTCTACCTGGACGGACACCATATTCAGTTTAACGTGGTGACGGCGGAGACCCTGCGCAAAGCCCAGAAAGATCCGGAAAGTTATCGCGATCTGATTGTGCGGGTGGCCGGTTACAGCGATTATTTTGTGGATCTGACGCCGGAATTGCAGGAAGAAATCATTCGTCGCACCGAGCACTTGCAGTTTTAAGCGGAATTTTTTGGGTCAGGATGAATGGAATTTGTGGGGGGGAATTAAGGATTCTTAAGGACGTTTCGTCCCGACCGGGTTCTGGGAAATAAAATTGACAATTGTTCGGATTGGTTCGATTTTGCCCTCCGTTAGGAGTGCCCTGTTTGTAAATGAACGGCACCAAAAGACGAAACCCCGTAGGGGTGACAGGTAATGTAAAATAACCATCCTTTTTTGGCATCTTTCAACAATTCGACACATTTCTTCCCGCCTGCGGTGAAATTCAAAAAAATTTATTTGATAATTTACGAAAAATTGCTATTTTTGTCCAAATAAAAAATTTGGAAAGTAAACAATATTTTATAAAATTAAAAAATCCCGGAGGCCTCTCATGAAAACAACTCCCTTTAATCTTTTTAATTCGCCTTCAGGAAGGAATACCATTGTCCCGGCAAAACGCTGGTTCTTAATCGGTATCCTTTTACTTCTCACAGTCGGTGTGGGTTACCGGGCGGCGAAGGCCCAGCCGGCGAATACCACCATCAAATTTGGCAACGAAAAAATTGCCTGTGTCGTGGAAATTTCCGGAGGGCAATTGCAGGCCGAAAAATTGTCCACCCGACCGGAATGGTCGGCCAGGTACCACACCGCCCCGCTGCAACTGCAACTGGACGGCGATTTTGCTCTCAACGTCATGTGGACCGGCTGGCGGGCACCCGGGAGAGTGAACAACTCGGAGAATCCGGTGATATTTACTGCCCGCGATTTTCGTTTCCTGCGTAAGGAACTGGAAAAAGATCGGGACGGAAATATTTGCCTGCGTCTGTATTTCCGGGGGACGAATAATCCGTTCGATCTGCGATTGACTTACTGTCTGGAAAGGGATGCTTTTTTTCTGAAACGGCGGGTCAGCATCCGGGATACCGTCCAGGGACTCCATTTTCTGCGAAAAATGGGCGCTCGTGAGGGAAGGGTCGAAAACGTTTCGCAGGTGGTAAAAACAGGCGGCTACGGTCAACCGGTTGCCCTGCTCGTTGGCGACGGGGGAGCGTTCGCAGGAATGGAATATCCCACCGCGGAGAACAATCTGCAGTTCCTGGATGAACAAACCGTCCGCCTGAGCTGTAGCCGATTCGTGGGAAAGAAAATCGAATCCGACTGGCTGGAATCCGAATGGGTGGTGGTGGGGCTTACCCCCAATCCTTACCTGAAGCAGTGGTTCGCTCGCTACCTGGAGACGCTGCGGGTGGCGCCGCTGCGTCCCTACCTGCTTTACAACACCTGGTACGACCTGCGGGCACCGGAAATGGTGCAGGATTCGCTTAATATTCTGAATGAAAGCAACATTCGCCGCATCATCGGGCTGTTCCGCAAAAACATGGTGGAAAAGTACGACCTTCGCTTAGACGCCTTTGTGCTGGACGATGGTTGGGATGTGTATCGCAGCGACTGGGTGCTGCGGAAAAAAGAATTTCCCCACGGGTTGAAACCACTGGCGGAAGAATTGGCCCGGGACGGCACCCGGCTGGGCATCTGGTTTGGTCCCATTGGCGGTTATTCCCACCGCGATTGGCGCATCAATTGGATGAAATCCCACGGTTACGAAGTGGTGGGCGACCAGTTGTGCCTGGCGGGGCGCAATTACAGCCAGCTGTTCAAAAAACGGGTCACCGCCATGGTCAAAAATCAAGCCGTGGCTTATTTTAAATGGGACGGGATTCAATTCTCCTGTAGCGAGGCGGATCATGGGCATCCGGTGGGAATTTACTCCCGCCGGGCGGTCATGGATTCCACCATCGCCATGTGTCAGGCGGTGCGAGAAGCCAATCCGGAGGTTTTCTTAAACATTACCTCCGGAACCTGGTTGAGTCCCTGGTGGCTGAAGTACGCCAATCAGATCTGGATGCAGGGGTACGACTACGGTTACGCCGACGTACCCTCCATCAGCCGGCGGGACGCGGCCATCACCTACCGCGACTTTGTGCTGTACGACGACCTGGTAAAGCAGGATTTCTGGTTTCCCATTGCCAATTTAATGACTCACGGCATCATCAAAGGGCATTTGCAAAAATTGGGCGGCGAGCGGGAGCCGCTGGACAAATTCACCGACAACGCCCTGCTGTACGTTGCTCGCGGCGTGTCCATGTGGGAGCTGTACATTTCGCCCGATTTGCTGACGGAGGGCGAGTGGCAGGCGATTGCCCGCTCCATTCGCTGGGCGAAAGACCGCTTCGAGGTTCTAAAGCACACCGAAATGGTTGGCGGCGATCCGGGCAAACGGCAGCCTTACGGCTATTTACACGCCGCCGGGACGCGGATCATTCTGGCGGCTCGCAACCCCTTCATCCGGTCGCAGGTGCTGCGGGTGAAGCTGGATCCCGCTGCCGGTGTGGACGAGAGGGCCGCTTCGCTGGTATTAGAGCGCATTTACCCGACCCATTGGGTAGCCCCCCAACTTTACGCCGCCGGAGCTGTGCTGGAAATTCCCCTGCAGGGGTACGAAACCGCAGTGTACGAGCTTTATCCGCTGGAAGAAGCCACCCACCCGCTGCTGGGTGGGGCGACTTATCGTGTGGCTTCCCGGGATTCTGGAGAAATAACGCTGGAAGTCCTGGCCACCGATGTTTCGCTCCGGCTGCTGAATCCGGAAAAAATTCGCCGGATCACGGTGGACGGACAAACAGTTCCGGTTCTTGATCTGAAACGCCGTCTGGTTGGGCGGGAACTTCCGGAAATTCAAGCCCGGGTAGAGCCGCGGCGGAAGAAGAACCGCCTGAAGTTTTCCGTGCATTTGAAACGGCCCGCTGAGGCGCAACGCCTGCAGCTTGCTGTGTTGCTGGAACCGCAGAGTGATTTTTCCGGCCAGGATTTACCGCTGGTGACGGCAAAATTCGGAAAGCAAAGCCTCCCGGTCCGGGTCGAAAAGCAAGATGGTAAGTGGAGCTGGACGGTTTTCGATCTTCTCACCGGAAGCAGCGAGGGAACGATTCGTCTTGAGCAAAAGGGGAAGAAAGGGTGGAAAGGACAGGTGTCCCTCTGGCTCATTGCGGATTTGAAGCCGGCGGCGCAGCGCTTAAATTTCGAACTCGAAGCGGCCTTTCCGGCACCCCAACCTCAACCCCCTTCCCCCTGGGATGCCGGAATGCTGAAAAAGAACTTCTCGCTGGGAGAGTTCCCGGTGGATTTTTGAGCGTGAATGGCTGGTGAAAATGCAAGTAGCGAAAAATTCGCCTGGTCCGGAGAGAAAATCGCCTTATTTCTGAGAAACTGCTGATTCATTTTGGTTTCGTTTTAAATCGTGTCAATTGGTGTAATGCGTGGTTAAAAAATTCGATCAGTTTTCATCTGGAGAGGAATGTCTATGACCCTGCAATTCATTGATTGGATTTCCATTGTTGCGTTCTTTGTTGTTTCACTGTTGGTGGGCGTGCTGGTGGCCCGCCGGGCCGGCTCGGACGCCACGGAATTTTTTGCCTCCAGCCGCAGTATGCCCTGGTGGTTGTTGGGCGTTTCCATGGTGGCCACCACTTTCTCTGCAGACACCCCCAATCTGGTGACCGACATGGTGCGCCAGCACGGGGTGGCGGGCAACTGGCTCTGGTGGGCGTTCCTGCTTACCGGCATGGTGACGGTGTTCATCTACTCCAAACTCTGGCGCCGTTCCGAGGTGCTGACCGACATCGAATTCTACGAGCTGCGCTACAGTGGGAGGTCCGCCGCGTTCTTGCGAGGTTTCCGGGCGGTGTATCTGGGATTGTTTTTTAACGTGATGATCATGGCGGTGGTATTGCTGGCTTCCATTAAAATTGGGGGTGTCATGCTGGGTATTTCTCCGCTGGAAACGGTGGTGATTACCTCCCTCATTGTGGTAATCTACACCATGCTGGGTGGTCTGCGCGGTGTGCTGATTACCGATTTCATTCAGTTTCTGATTGCCATGGGCGGTTCGGTGTTTGCCGCTTACATCATCGTCAATTTGCCGGAAGTGGGGGGACTGGGAAATCTGCTGAATCACCCGGCGGTGCGAGAGAAAATTTCCATTTTACCGGATTTCCACAACAGCTCGCTGGTGATTACGGTGTTCGTCATTCCCCTGGCGGTGCAGTGGTGGAGTGTGTGGTACCCCGGGGCGGAACCGGGCGGTGGTGGGTACATTGCCCAGCGGATGCTGGCCGCCCGGGACGAGAAAAACGCCATCGGAGCGACCCTGTTTTTCAATATTGCCCATTACGCTTTGCGGCCCTGGCCCTGGATTCTGGTGGCATTGGCTTCGCTGGTGGTCTTCCCGGACTTGCAATCTCTTCAGAATGCTTTTCCCAATGTAGCTTCCGGAATCATTAAAAACGATCTGGCCTACCCGGCCATGTTGACCTATTTGCCCAACGGGTTGCTGGGGGTGGTGGTGGCTTCGCTCATTGCGGCGGTTATGTCCACCATTTCCACCCACCTGAACTGGGGGGCTTCCTATTTGGTGAACGATTTTTACCAGCGCTTTATTAAAAAGGATGCCTCCCAAAAAGAATTGGTGCTGGTGGGACGCCTCTCCATTTTTCTCCTGATGGTTCTGGCGGCTATTCTGGCTCTCTTTCTGAGCAACGCCCTGCAAGCTTTTCATATCCTCCTGCAAATTGGTGCCGGCACCGGGCTGCTTTTTTTACTGCGCTGGTTCTGGTGGCGTATTAATGCTATCAGCGAGCTGGCGGCCATGATTATTTCCTTCCTGGTGGCGGTGTTTTTCGAGATCATTTATCCCCGGATTGGACTTCCGCCTCTGGTGGAATGGCAGAGTTTGGTCATTGGCGTGTTCATCACCACCGTGGGGTGGATTGGGGTCACGTTTTTAACCCGACCGTCCGACCAGGAGACCCTCTGGAGCTTTTACCGCAAAGTGCACCCGGGCGGTCCGGGCTGGAAACCTGTATTGGAAGCGGCCCGCCGTAACGGGGAAGAAGTGGAAATGTATTTAAAAGAGAAGTGGAGTGTGCCGGGAGAAATGGTGCTGGTGTTGCTCGGGGTGCTCTTTGTGTACAGTTTCTTGTTTGCCACCGGCTACTGGCTGTACGAAAATTATCTTCCGGCCATTATTCTGACGGCGACCGCTGTGGTTTCGGGGGCTGTTCTCATGCGCCGCTGGGTGCGGACCTACGCGGCCAAAGTGCAAAATTAATAGTGTTCCCGTTAAAAAATATTGTGTATTGATTGCCTGCATTTGTATTTTTATATTTAGCCTCGCCGAAAGTGGCTTGGAAAAGATTGGCCGGTGTCGAGAGCCGCTTTCAAAAGAAAGACGAGAGCCTTTGCCCCAGTAGCTCAGCCGGATAGAGCATCGGATTCCTAATCCGGAGGTCACAGGTTCGAATCCTGTCTGGGGCACAACGCGAAGTAAACCAAGTACATGAGGAGATTGGAATGTTAAAACCGAAAAAGAAGATTACCAAGAGAGAGCTCAAGCAGGACAAGTTTATCCTGTACACGCTGAAAGCCCGGGAATACGCCGAAGAGCATGCCCGGACGTTGATGTACGTCGGAATCGGGATTCTGGTCTTGATCCTGGTAATAACCATGTACATTAGTTCCCGACGCAGTGCAGCGGAGCATGCCAATCAGTTGTACGGCGAGGCATTATTTGAGTACAATCGCATGAATCAGTCCAAAGCAAAAGAGATGTTGAAGCAGTTGCTGGAGGAATTCTCAGGAACCAAGTACGCCGGGCAGGGGTGTTTCCTGTTGGCCAAAATTTATTGGCAGAGCGATCAGTACGACAGCGCCAAAATCTATTTCCAGAAATACATCGACGATTATGCTGACGACAAGTTGCTTACGGCGGCCGCGCTGGCGGGATACGGAGATTGTCTGCTCTCGGAAGGAAACACGGCGGAGGCAGCCAAATATTACGAACGGGCCGCCCGCGTGGACAAAGATAATCCGCTGGCCGCTTCTTATTTTTATTCTGCCGCCCGGGCCTATTTCGAAGCCGGCAATAACGAAAAAGCCCAAACGCTGGCCCAGTTGGTAGTGGACGACTACGAGCGTACTATTTACAAAGGGAAGGCGGAGATTCTCTTAAACATGATTAAAATGAAAACTTGATTTTGCTGAAAGAACAAACGTTTTTACTTAAAAAGCCCGGCACGTACCGGGCTTTTTTAATGGTAGGGTAATTTTAATTCCATTTTTTCAGGGATTGGAGGAGCGGGGCACTTAATCTACCAGCAATTTTCCGTCTTTCAGCAGGTATTCGTCATCGATTTTCAGCGTGGGATTGAGGATGATTCCATCCACATGAAACCCAACGTTGACCGAACCGCCCATGGAAACGTTATTGCCCAGCGCCAGATGCACCGTACCCAGCACTTTTTCGTCCTCTAAAATTTCTCCGGTCACCTGGGCCATGTAATTGGTCCCCACTCCCAGTTCGGCCAGATTGCGCGCCTGCTCGCCTATGGCTTCCACCATTTCAATCAGTTTTTTGGCTTCCTTTCCACCGGTTATGTCGGTGGCAAACCCCTTCTCAACTTTAATTCGCACCGGTTGGTCGGTGATTTTGCCAATCCCGGCCAGGGAACCGTCCACGACAAACACCCCTTCGGATTCGCCTTCCCGGGGCATCAGATAGGACTCTCCGGAAGGCAGATTGCCGAATGTTCCCGGTTTGGTAATTAGACCGGTGGAAGAGATAGCGGTGATGCCTGCAATGGGAATGGTGATGTCCGTACCCCGGGCAGTGCTCAGGTGGGCTACATTTCCCTTATTCAGAATTTCGGACACCTTGTGGGTCAATTCCGCAATGCGATGGTAGTCGGCGCTCATGGTGCGGATCATCATATCTTCGGTAATGCCGGGCAGGGTACCCACCCGGGTACCGGTGGCACAGGCTTTCCGGCGGGCGTCGGTGTGGGTTAGCGATTTGGTCGTGGGGCAAAGCACCACGTCCACCAATTTCATCATTTCCGCCACCGCCGGGGGCGGTTCCTGTCCGTTGAACTCCCGGGCTTTCATCTCCAGCAGGAACGCTTCCTGCCCCAATTCCAGGGCGGCCTCGAAAAGGGCGTAACCGATTTTCCGCCGTTCCCGGTCGGTCACCACCAGAACGGTTTCCAGGGGTTGAACAGCCAGACAGTCCCGCACTGCAATCAACGCCGCGTTTTTTAAGGGATCCATTTTTATTCCTCCGTCGTATTGGTTTTCAGATTCAGGTTTAAATTAACAAAAAAAAGGTGAACAAGAAAAAGCAATATTTGAAAATACTTGACATCTTTAAGAAGCGCAAATTATATTAACGCTTGTTTTTGGGGGTTCCCATGTTAAGTCGGCCGGTTTTACTATTGAATCAAAATTACGAACCCGTCTCCATTTGCAGCGTTAAGCGGGCAATGGTGCTGCTTTTTTTAGAAAAAGCCGAGATGGTGGAGAAAAATTCCGGCTATATTCACACCATTAATCGAACCTATCCGATTCCCAGCGTAATTCGCCTGTTACGCCGGATTCGCATTCCGCCCCGGCGGATTTTGTTGAACCGGAAGAACCTGTTGATTCGCGACAATTACACCTGCCAGTATTGTGGTCGAAAGGGCGGCGAACTGACCATCGA
This sequence comes from Calditrichota bacterium, assembly GCA_024276455.1. Classification (GTDB taxonomy): domain Bacteria; phylum Calditrichota; class Calditrichia; order RBG-13-44-9; family RBG-13-44-9; genus JAJRXE01. The sequence goes on along the minus strand of JAJRXE010000091.1, from coordinate 23,247 downwards.
TCACGTCATTCCGAAGCATTACGGCGGCAAGGATGTCTGGGAAAATCTGGTGGTAGCCTGCCAGGCCTGCAACCACCGCATAGCCAACCGGACTCCCGAGCAGGCTGGTATGAAGTTGATCCGTCAACCCAAGAAACCCCACTATTTCTTCTACCTGCAGAAAATTGTGGGGGTACGGGACGAACACTGGAAACCCTATTTATTCATCAAAGATTAAAGCTTCCTTGGTGACATTTTGTAGGCATCTCATCCCCTAAGGGCTTTCCTTACCGGCAAGGAGATTTTTGGGAAGGAAGCACCCTTAAAAAGCGGGTTAACTTCGACCCTGCTTTAAAAAATATTTGTTGGTTACAGCGGGTTCTTTAATTATAATTTGAGGTTAAAAAAATGGAAGGATTAAGGGAAGGGAATATCCATGTTAAACATCAAAAAGAAACGGGTATTAAGCGGAATTCAGCCTTCCGGCGATTTGCATATTGGAAACTATTTCGGGGCAATTCGGCAACACATTGCCTTGCAGGAAGATAACGAATGTTTTTACTTCGTGGCTAATTACCATGCGCTTACCAGCATTCAGGAGAAGGAGAAGTTAGAAGATGCCACCTTTAAAGTGGCGCTGGATTACCTGGCGCTGGGCCTGGACCCCCAGAAAGCCACCCTGTTTATTCAAAGTGATGTTCCGGAAGTAACCGAATTAGCCTGGATTCTTTCCAATGTAACTCCCATGGGCCTGTTAGAACGGGCTCATTCATATAAAGATAAAATAGCCAAAGGGATTTCTCCCAATCACGGTTTGTTTGCCTACCCGGTGCTCATGGCGGCGGATATTCTAATTTACGATTCCGAGGTCGTGCCGGTGGGCAAGGATCAAAAGCAACATCTGGAGATGACCCGCGACATCGCCATTAAATTCAATCATGTGTTTGGTGAAACGTTTGTGGTACCGGAAGAATTGATCATGCCGGAGGTGGCGGTGGTACCGGGCATCGACGGGCAGAAAATGAGCAAGAGCTACGGCAACACCATCGAAATCTTTGCCGATTACAAAACCCTAAAGCAGAAAGTTATGAGTATCGTCACCGATTCGACCCCGCTGGAAGCGCCCAAGGATCCGGACAAATCCAATGTGTTTGCTCTGTATAAGCTGTTTGCCACGCCGGAGGAAACGGAAGCGATGCGGCAGAAGTACCTGGCAGGCGGTTACGGATACGGGCATGCCAAAAAGGAATTGCTGGCGAAAATCTGGGACTATTTTGCCGAAGCGCGGGAGAGAAGGGAGCATTTGTTACAGCACCGGGACATTGTCCATGATGTATTAAAAGAGGGAGCGAAAAAAGCCCGCGAAAAAGCCCGGGAAGTCATGGAACGGGTACGAAGCCATTGCGGTATTTTACGTTTCAATCCGGACGCCTGATGAAGAGGAGCGGCGGCCCGGAATAGAGGGGTACCGGCGTTTGGTTGCGGTTCAGAAAAACAGCCGATCCGTGTAAGATCGTCACATGAAAGCAATACGGTTCTAACATTTAACCAAATCCCAATTATGCCTTACAAAATAAAACTCCCCATTTTTGAGGGGCCTTTTGATTTGTTGTTGTACCTCATTAAGAAAAATGAGGTGGATGTTTACGACATTCCCATTGCGGAAATTACCCGCCAATATCTGGAATATCTGGAACTGATGAAGATGCTGGATCTGGACGTGGCAGGGGAGTTTATTGAAATGGTGGCAACCCTGATGTTGATTAAGGTGCGGATGTTGTTGCCGCAACCGGAACCACTGGAAGATGAAGAGCCGGTGGATCCGCGGGCCGCTCTGGTGGCGCAATTGCTGGAATACCGTCAATTCAAAGAAGCCACTCAACCGCTCGCTCAAAAAGAACGCGAACGAAGGCAGTATTTTCCACGGGCCGTTCCGGAAACGGTGAAAAAATCCGCCACGACCGGAGAGGAAGAACCGTTGGAAGATGTTACCCTGTTCGATCTGATTACTGCTTTTAAAACAGCGCTGGACAATATGCCCAAAGTAACGGTGCATCAGGTCAAGGTAATCAAGGTGACCCTGGACCAGCAGGTGGCCTTTCTGATCGATCAGTTGAAGGGGAAACCTTACGCTCTATTCAGTGAAGTGGTGAAACCGCTGCGATCGCGCATGGAATTGGTGGTAACCTTCATGGCTATTCTGGATCTCATTCGGCTGCAACTGCTGGCCGCCAAACAGTCGGAAGCCTTCGGAGAGATTCGCCTGGTGCCTTTGCGCGACTGTTCTTACGAATGTTACTTACGGGTTCGCGAGCAAGATATTCTCTCCGCTAAGGAACTGGAAAATCAACAGGCGAATGCCGAAAATTCTAATGTTTCCGTAAAAAAAATTCACGACGGCAAACATTGAACCGATTAATGGGTTTAGGCAGACTCTTTTCATTTAACGCGATTTAGAGGACCATGGAAGAAACCAGGACACCGGAAGAGAACCGGGAAAACGGAACGCCGGAAGAGAAACGCCCTTATTTAATGCCGGTTATTGAAGCTTTGCTCTTTTCTTCGGATCAACCGCTCAGTATTTCCCGTTTAAAAGAGATTCTTCCCGATTTGACGGCCCGGGAAATTCGTGCGTTTATTTCCCGATTAAATGAACAGTATCGCGAGACCAATCGCTCGTTTGAAATTAAGGAAATTGCCGGGGGCTTCCAGATGTTTACCCTGCCGGAGTACACCGCTTACGTGGAGCAGCTTTACCGATCCCGGCAAAAATCTCGCCTGACCCAGAAAGCCCTGGAAACGCTGGCGATTATTGCCTACAAACAACCGATTACCAAACACGAAATCGAGGAAATCCGGGGTGTGAATGTGGACGGTGTGATTAAAGGGCTTTTGAGCCGGAACCTGATTACCATTGCCGGACGAGCGAAAGCACCGGGGAGCCCTTTTCTGTACAAAACCACCCGGCAATTTCTGGATTATTTCGGACTAAATTCTCTGGACGATTTGCCCAAATTAAAAGAAATCGAAGAGCTCATCGATGTGGAGGATGAAACCAGTCCTTACCATGAGGCATTATTAAAACAGATTAACCCGAATATTTTGGGAATGAAAGAGAACGGACAAAACAATGGTACTCAAAATGGAGCAGAGGGAGAAAAATCGGATTCGGCTGAATAGGTTTCTGGCCATGTGCGGGGTGGGGTCGCGCCGCAAGTGCGATGAAATTATTGCCAGCGGACAGGTGAAGTTGAACGGAGAAGTCGTGACCCGCATGGGAGTTCGAATTGATCCGGAGCGGGATGTGGTGGAGTATCAGGGAGAACGGTTAAGCTTACAAAAAAATTTCCTTTACATTTTGCTGAACAAACCTTTAAAAACCGTGACCACCTTAAAGGACGAAAAACATCGCAAAACGGTGGTGGATGTGGTAAACATTCCGGAGAGAATATTCCCGGTGGGACGCCTGGACTACAATACGACCGGTGCCTTGCTGCTGACGAACGATGGTGAACTGGCCTACTTTCTGGCGCATCCCAAATTTGAGGTTTCCAAAATTTACCGGGTGCTGTTAAATAAACGGATTCGCCCCATTGATTTACATTATTTCCGACTGGGGATTGAGTTGGACGGACGGAAAACGGCACCCTGCCGGGCGGAAGAGCTGCGGATTATTGACAACTGCAGTTACCTGGAAGTGGAACTTCATGAAGGTCGGAATCGTCAAATCCGTAGAATGTTTGACGTGTTGGGATATCAGGTTAAAGAGCTTCATCGCATCGAATTCGCCGGCTTGCGGGTCAGCGACTTAAAAGAAGGGGAGTGGCGCCTTTTAAACGAGGAAGAAGTAGCGCGTTTGAAGAGAATGGTGGAGGAGCGAAAGCACGAGGTTCTGGGTGAAGAACAGCACTAAAAAAATTACCATTGCTATTGACGGTCCGGCGGCGAGTGGGAAAAGTACCACCGCTCGCCGGGTGGCGCAGAAATTGGGTTATTTGTACATCGACAGCGGCGCCATGTATCGGGCGGTGACACTGCTGGCCTTGCGAAAAGGGATCGATGTGCACGACGCTGCCGCGGTGGCCCGGATTGCCCGGGAAGCGGACATCCGTTTCCGCAGCGACGGAGCTCCCGGACAGACGGTGATTTATCTGAACGGGGAAGAGGTCTCCCGGGAGATTCGTACCCCCGACATCGATCGGAATATTAGTCCGGTGGCCGCCAACCCGCAGGTGCGGGAAATTTTAGTGCGCAAACAGCAAGAGCTGGGCCGGCACGGCGGGGTGGTCATGGATGGTCGCGACATCGGTACAGTAGTGTTTCCCCAGGCGGAATTAAAGGTGTTTATGCAAGCCAGTGCGGAAGAACGGGCTCGCCGCCGGCAAAAAGAGTTGGCACAAAAAGGCATTGAAGTACCGCTGGAACAAATTTTGCAGGAAATTCGACGGCGGGATTGGGAAGACATGAATCGGACTCACGGCCCCTTAAAAAAAGCGCCCGATGCCCTGGAACTGGATACCACCCATCTAACGATTGAAGAACAGGTGGAGCAAATCGTAAAATGGGCCCGCGAACGGATAGACCCCTAAAACAGGGGACTCGGTTTCCGTGATATTTGTCTTGCTTAAGATTTTATAATTAAATATATTAGAAAAAAAATGGAGGTGCGTTGGGACGATACTGCTAAGGAACATTAGACTCGAATTACAGCGTGAAAAGAATTCAGTATCCGAAAAGGAAAAATATTCGGGCGCACCTCTGGCTCATCGTCTTGACCTTCCTGGTAACCGGCACGTTTGCCGGTGATCTGGGTTTGCGCCCACCGGAACAACCTCCCGGTGTGGTGTCGCTGTTTAAACCAACTTACCCCGGACTATCCCGTTTCTTCCACGATTCCACTCTCTTCGAGTCCACTTTTCGGCATTCCCGACGGGTGGTTGAACTCGATACCGCGACTCTGCATATTCAAATTCGCGAATTGCTTTTCGATCGCGATTATCTGCTTCCCATTTCCATGGATCTGGAATACTATGTGCACAAGAAGTTGGAGCACGATAACCAGGAGAATCTGCGTAAAGTCATTTTAAAAGGGTTGAATGTTACCGAGCGTTCCACTTCTTCGGGAATCGAATTAAATATTCCGGTAAAAATCAAGAGTAAAGCCTTTAAACGGATTTTTGGTGGCGACCGGGTGGGGTTGCGGGTCACCGGTAACATTTCTTTTGAATTGGCCGGGCGCGCCGAAAAACGTTCCGGTTCGGCGGTCTCCCGTTTCGAACAGAAAGGAAATTTCAGTCCCCGCTTTAAGCAAACCCAGCAGTTTCAGGTGGAGGGACGTGTTGGCGACAAGGTGAGTGTAAAAGTGGATCAGAATAGCGAAGCCACTTTTGACCTGGAAAACACCCTGCGGCTGACTTACACCGGCGACGAGGATGAGATTATTCAAAAAATTGAAGCCGGAAACGTGTCCTTGAGCCTGCCCAGCACCAATTACGTTTCGGCCACCACCAAGCATAAAGGGCTGTTTGGTTTAAAAACCGAAATGCAACTAGGAAATTTGAGCTTTACCGGGATTGCCAGCTTGCAGCGGGGCGAGAAGCAGAAGATTACCCAGACCGGTCAGGCCGCTAAACATTCCGTGCGGGTGCGCGACATCGATTATGTGCGCAATCGCTTCTTCTTTGTGGACGACATTTACCAGGAGAATTTCGAAAAAGCCTACGACCCGGAGACCATGCAGTGGGTCTTGTTCGACGAAGGGAAGAAGATCGTTCGGCTGGACGTCTGGCGCAGCTCCCGTCCCACCGATCAGGAGACCCGTCCCGGCTGGGCTCTGGTCAATCCGGACACCGTCGGTCCAGAGAATATCGACAAGTTGATTGATGTGGAGGGGGAAGTCAAATTTGCCTACTTTGTCCGGCTGAAGTACCCGGAAGATTACAACTACGACGAATACCGGGGATTTTTCTGGTTAAACCAAAACCTGCAGGAACAGGATATCCTGGCTATTGCCTATCAAACCGAAGACGGAACCACCCGGGGAATGCTGGTGGGAGACATCGCCGACAGCACCACCATTGTTCTGAAAATGATTAAACCGCAGGCTTTGAAACCGGAATACCCCACCTGGAAATTGGTGATGCGCAATGTGTACAATCTGGGTTCCTCCAGCATTCCGGAAGAAGGTTTCGATGTAAATATTCTGTACACCAAGACCGGTGAAAACGTGGATGTGCAGCCGGTTCCGCCCCAGTTGTCCTTTAATTATTTGATGGGGTTAGACCGTCTCGATCAGCAGGGCAATCCCATTGAAGGCGGTGACAAGCAGATAGACGTGAACAACGGAAATATTTTTGACCGCGCCAACGGCTATTTGATCTTCCCGTCGTTGACGCCTTTTGCACCTCCCCGGGGAAGTCCTTTTGCCATCGATTCCTCGCTGTATGTAAAAATTTACAATGCCAAAGACTACACCCTGGAGCAGCGGGAACACAAGTTCGACATCGAGATTACCACCAGTACCAGTTCCTCGACCTACAATCTCGGTTTCAACGTGCTGGAGGGCTCCGAGGTGGTGCGTCTGAACGGACGCGAGCTGGTTCGCGATAAGGACTACATCATCGATTACTTCAGTGGCACCTTGCAGATTCTGGACGAGGAAGCCCGCCGGCCCAACGCCAATGTGGAAATTGAATACGAACGGGGGTCTCTCTTCCAGCTGGACAAGAAGACCCTGTTGGGTGGGCGTCTGGAATATTCCCTGGGCGAGCGGGGATTCATTGGAATGACGGCCCTCTATCTGAATCGTTCCACCCTGGATCAGCGGGTGCGGCTGGGACAGGAACCGGTGCGAAATTTCATCTGGGATGTGAATACCGCCCTGGATTTCCGCCCCAATTTTTTGAGTAAGGCGCTGGACAAGCTTCCCGTGGTGGAAACCGCCGCCGAATCGAAGCTGCACGTCGAAGCGGAATACGCCGAGGTAAGTCCCAATCCCAATACGTTCAACGAAGACAAGTTGGGGGAGAAGGGCGGCGTGGCCTACATAGACGACTTCGAAGGTAGTAAGCGTTCCACCACTCTGGGAATTCCCTATCTAACCTGGTCGCGGGCGTCGGTACCGGCCAAATTTGTGATTCCTTCGCTGGGAGTCAATTTCGACATTCCGATCTCTAATGATTCGCTCATGTACGCGATGGACGATAATCGCGTTTGGATGTTCTGGTACAATCCCTTCGACCAGGTGCCTATTAAAGATATCTGGCCGAACAAGGACGTGAATGCCCAGACCGGTTACGGGACCAACGTGCTGGTGTTGGCCTGGAAGAACGACAGCATTCCGCAGGATCGGGCCTGGGGCGGAATTATGCGTAGTACGGTGAGTTTTCCCGATCAGAAGAAAACCAAGTACATCGAGCTGTGGATCAAGGGCGACATTGGGCAGGTGAATATCGATATTGGCCGTATTAGCGAGGATTTTTACATCCGCAAGAACACCTTTGCGATTCAGGGCCGGGCCTCGCTGCGAAATCTGAACACCGAAGACCGCAACTTAAACGGATTACTGGATGAAGGGGAGGACATCGGGCTGGATGGGATTCCCTACGGACAACCGAATGCCGATCCGTTGGATGTCTGGAAAGATCCGCTCTCCACGGTCCCGAACTTTCTCTACATCAACGGCACCGAGGGAAATGGGGAACGAATGGGAGCCAAATATCCGGACACCGAAGACCTGGACGGCGACGGCGGGCTGAATCTGACCAATTCTTACTTCTCCTATCAGTTCGATCTCAGCGATCCGTCAAATCCATACATTACCGGATCCACCGAGAAAGGCTGGCGCCAGTACCGCATTCCCATCCGGGCGTACGATCCGAATCTGGTGGTGGGAAATCCGGACACAACATTTCAAGACATCCGTTTCGTTCGTTTGTGGGTGAATAATTTGCCTCCCGATGGGAAGTACCACCTTATTCAAATAGCCACCTTTGATTTTGTGGGAAACGAGTGGGAAGAAACCGGAGTGGCCCAGGACGAGAACTCGCCCTTTGTGAAATCCGACAGTTTGTTCACCCTGGACGTTTACAACGATGAAGAGAATAGTGTCGCCATTCCCGGCGGACCCGAACCGTACCATTCGCCGCCCAACGTTACAGGAATTGTGGACCGGATTACCCGGGCGAAAAGCAAAGAGCAGTCTCTGGTTCTCCGGTTAAACCATCTGGAACCGGGGGCGATAGCAGAAGCGAACAAACAGTTGCCGGAAAAAATGAATCTGATTAATTACGCCCGCTTAAAAATGTTCGTGCACGGAGATTGGCAGTTGCCGGACGGTAATTTGCCGGACGCTAAATCGCCCCTGCAATTTTTCATTCGTTTTGGGCCCACCGAGGAGATTTATTACGAAATCGGGGGACCGGTGTTTGCCCACTGGCACGAACGCAACAATATCGATGTGTTATTGGATGAACTGGCGAAAACCAAGCGGGACGAGTTTCTGGTAGATTCTTTGAACGGGCAACCGGTGTATTACCGCCAGGATCCGGAGCACCCGGAGAAATATTTTAAGGTGGTGGGAAAACCCAACCTTCGGAACATCAATTTTATGATTATGGGAGCGCGCAATGTGGGTGATTTTCCTATCGAGGGGATGGAAATCTGGATTGACGAGCTTCGGGTGACCGATGTGGAGCGGGACAAGGGATCGGCCATGCGCTTACGGGCCGATCTTACTCTGGCGGACGTTGGGTCCTTTCGCGCCCAGTGGGAAGTCACCGATGCGAATTTCCGCCGCATTGAAGATCAGTACGGTTCGGGAATGAACAATGAGCGGCAAAGTTACCGTTTCAGCCTGAAATTAAACAAGTTTTTCCCCGAAAGCTGGGGATTGCAAATTCCTGTTTCCGGCGGCTTGCAGTACAATAAACAAATCCCCAAATATTATTTCAACACCGATCAGTTGACCAAGTACAGCGGGGGAAGTTTCGGAGAGAAAATCAAGCGGCTTTTCGGTTTGAACACCCTGGATCCGGAATTGGAAAAGAATTCCCGGATTTCACAGAGCAAATCGCTGGGGTTCACTTTTCAGCGCCGAAGCTCGCCCAAAGCACCCTGGTACTTGAAATACACCATCGACTTACTGCGCCTGGATGTGGACTGGAGCCAGCGTCATTCCAGCGACGAACGCAATTTGTTAAACGATGTCAATGCGCTGAGTGGTTCGTTGCAATTGAATCTGCCTTTTGGGCGAAACAATTTTTTCCGTCCCTTTGGTTGGTTGGGGAACGGTCCGATTGTCCGGGCGTTGGCCAGTCAGAAGTTTTATTACACCCCCAATTCCATTCAGGCGGGTATTTCTATTAACGACAACGAGTCCAAACGGCAGGCCCGGCTGGAGGCAAAGCCCACTACCCGGATTACCACCACCTCGTCCCGTAAATTGAGCATGAGTTACACCATGTTTCCCAGCCTGGGAATCAATTTCTCCCGAAATTACCAGTCCGATGCCCAGTTAAAAGGCTACCGGGCGCCAGAACTGATTGATGCTATTTTCTCTAATTTTGATTTCGGGGTCGATAAGCTTATGAGTCAGAGATTCGGGGTAAATTACGGCCCCAAAATTTCCTCCTGGCTGTCTCCCAAATTTACCTACAACTCCAACTTTACTTACAATTTCCGCAACGTAAAAACTAACGAGAAGACCAGTTCCCTGCGGGTTGACAAGAAACTTAGCCTGAATATTCGACCGAAAGAGCTGGTCAACAAAATTTACAACCCCTTGAGGCAGAAGGTGTTAAAGCGAGGAAAGAGCGTGTCCAATCGAAACCGGGGTCGACCGGGAAGGACCCAGACCGGAAAAAGCGGACAGAGCCAGGGCCACGGAATACCGGGAGTTCCCCAAAAGGAGATCAAAGGTGGGCAACCAGCGTCCGGGGGCGGTAAAACCGAATCCGGCCAGGACAGCACCGGAGGGAAGAAAAAAAGCCGGGTACCGCCCATTAAAATTCCCAATCCGTTGATGCTGGTCTGGCACTTTTTCGACTCCTGGCGCACCATTAATTTCGATTACCAGGTTACGGACAATTACCAGCATTTTAATATCGACCGAATGCCGACCCTGAATTACATGTTTGGTTTTACAACCGATCCGGGAGTAGGGGTGGACACCACGTTTAATAAAATTCCTCGTTTACCGGCCATTAAAAATTCCAAGAATATTGCCGCCAGTATGGATTTTGATTTCATGAAAAACCTGACCACCTCTTTTTCTTACAATTTTCGCAAAGATATGGCACAGAATAATCAGCAAAAAACGGAATCGGTAACTAGCTCCTATTTCTTTCTGGGGGACGATCCGGAAAAATTCAGCTGGAGCATGTTCATTCCGGATTGGCGGATTCGGCTGAGCGGGCTGGAAAAATTCCCCATGTTTCGGAAATTTGCCCGGACCATTACCATCGATCATTCCCGCAGCGGCAAGTTTAATGAGTTTAACCGGTACGATGACAATGTTAAATCCCGCGATTCCTGGAGTTACACCATGAATTACCAGCCGTTCCTGGGGATTAACCTCAATACAAAATGGGGGGTCAACGGAACGATTCGCTACACCAAAAGCATTAATTTCAATTACAGTGCCACCGGAGCCGCCAAGAAAAGCACCCGTTCGGGATTCGATATGAATTTTACCTACACCAAAAGAGGAGGGTTAAAATTACCGATTCCATTTCTAAAGCGCAAAAAGCTGCGCAACGAAATGACCTTTACGCTGGCGTTTAATGTGTCCAGCGACCTGATTCTGGCCAAACGTCCCGGGTCGGATTCTTTTGAAGAAGAAGCCAAGAATAAGTCCTGGAAAATTAAACCCTCGGTGAACTACCGGTTTAGTCAGAAGGTGAACGGAGCCATGTTCATTGAGAAAGCGGTGACCGAAACGAAACTGACCGGCACCACTTCTTATTTTGAATTCGGAATTAATGTGAATATTGCCATCCGGTAATTTCCGTTGTGTTTGGGGGCGATGTGGTGTTAAAATTACCACTAAAAATGAGGGTAACAGATTTGAAACAATTATTTTTGTGTTGGAAAGAGAAAGTCCATTTTCTTGGAAGAGGGGGAAGGAGAATCTGGCTCTGGGGCGGACTGGGATTGTTGTTGGGGCTCGCTTTTCCGGCGGCCGGGACCGCCCAACCGCAATTTAACGCCGACAGCGCGTTTGCTTTTCTGGTGGCGCAGACAAATTTTGGCCCCCGAAATCCCGGTTCGGAAGGGCATCGGGCCTGTTTGCAGTATCTGGTTTCCCAGCTCCGCAAGTACACCCCCCACGTGGAGACCCAGCCCTTCATGCATTACGATGCCGACCGAGGGATTACCCTGACCATGACTAATGTGATCGCCCGCTTTCGCCCCGAACTGACCCGGCGAATTTTGCTCTGTGCCCACTGGGACACCCGTCCGGTGGCGGACATGGACTCTCCGGAAAACGCCCACAAACCGATTCTGGGAGCGAACGACGGTGCCAGTGGGGTAGCGATGCTGCTGGAAATGGCCCGTCAGTTCGCGCAAAATCCTCCACCGGTGGGGATCGATATTGTCTTTTTCGACGGAGAGGATTACGGTAAACAGGGGGACCTTCAGAATTATTTCCTTGGATCCCGCTATTTTGTTAAAAACAACACCCGTTTTTTTCCCATGTACGGGATTTTGCTGGATATGGTGGGCGACGCCTATTTGCAGCTCCCCATCGAAGGGTACTCTCAGCAGTACGCGCCGGAAGTGGTGCAAAAAATCTGGGATCTGGCCCAGGCGCTGGGTGTGTACCAGTTTATTCCCGAAATCAATGGCTACATTAGCGACGACCATGTGATTTTGAATGAAGGGGGAATTAAAACGGTGGATATTATTGATCTGGCCTATCCGGATCAGACGAATCGTTACTGGCACACGCTTCAGGATACCCCGGATAAATGCTCGCCCCGGAGCTTGAAGGCGGTGGGAAAAGTTCTTATGGAATTAATTTACGTGGTTGAACGGTAGAATGAAAACGTTCCGGAAAATTGTACTTGAGCTGAGCGGCTTCGACCCGGATATTCTGGCCACCGTCCTGTATTCGGAAGGATGTCTGGGAATTGAAGAAAACAGCGACACACAGTGGACGGTTTATTTCCCGGAGGATTTCTCGCTGGGTGCGTTACTGTCCGCTTTGCGGAAGATAAATCCACGGTTGAAGGAGACGCAGCTTACGGTAGCCGTGTTGCCGGAAGAAAACTGGCAGGAGCGCTGGCGGGAGTATTTTAAACCCGTTAAGGTAACGGAAAATATCTGGGTGGCGCCGCCCTGGGATTTGCCCCGGGGGGAGAAAGAGGCCCTGGTCATCGTTATTGATCCGCAAATGGCTTTCGGCACCGGAACTCACGAAACCACTCAGCTGATGATTTTAGCTTTGGTGAAGCATTTAAAGAAGGGGGATGCGGTGCTGGACGCCGGAACCGGTTCGGGGATTCTGGCCATTCTGGCCCGGAAGTTGGGATCCGGTCCGGTGATTGCCTTTGACATTGATCCGGAAGCCATTGCCAATGCCAACCATAACCGGCAATTAAACCGGGTGGATTCCATTGATTTTCGGGTGGGTAATGAAGATAGCGTACCGGAGAAAGGATTTGATTTGGTTCTGGCCAACATTAGCCGGGAGATTCTCTTAAACATGTTGTTTGCCCTGGAGACAAAACTGAATCCCGGGGGGCGCCTGATTTTATCCGGTTTGCTGGAGACCGAAGGGGAAATAATGCACCGAGCGCTGGCCGGACGTCTGGAATTGGTGGAACAGCTGCAAAAGAATGAATGGATTGCCCAGGTGTGGCGCAAAGGCCGTTAACGGCCTTTTGCCCGAAGGTCCTTAAGGACCTTCCCTGAATACACAATCTTTAACTCCCTAAAAAAGGAGCGAAAATGTCGCAGGTTGCTTTAAAAATCGTGGGATTATTTCTGATGGGAATCGTTCCGATCCTTTTTTCCTGTTCGGAAGAAAAAGGGCCGGTGGAAGCGGAAATTCCTTTTGCCATTCAGCGCGTTGAAGTCCCGGCGCTGATGAATGGATTTTCCAGCCAGCCCCTCCTTCTGACGGCCCGGGTAACTCACCCCAGAGGAAACGAAGGAATCGATTCCGTGCGACTATCCCTGCAAAATAATCAGCAGGAGACTGTGGTCGGGTGGCGGTTATGGGACGACGGAGGACAGATCGATCCCCGCTCCGGCGACGTGATCGCCTTCGACCAGGTGTACTCCCGGCGCATTGTCCCGGCGATGGATTTGAAAGACCGGCTTTCTCCGGGAATGTACCGGGTGATTGTCGAAGCCTTTTCGACCGAAGGTGAATCGGTGCGGGTGGATACCCTCCAGACCGAGTACCTCCTGAACCATCCCCCCCAATTGCTGGAGGTGGTATTCCCGGACAGCATTCTTCCTGGCATGCCCCCGACGACCATTCAGTTTGCCGTCCAGGATAGTGACGGGGTGGCGGATGTGCAGGGCGTGTTAATCGTTGGGCAGCGCGAAGGAGATGCCTCCATAGCGTTTCGCGACACGGTGTGGGGACCACCCAACCCTCAGGGAGTGCTCTCCGAGGTAATCGATTCCACTTACGGTGCCGGAAAAAATGGACCTTATCAGTTAACCTTTTCGGCGTTCGACCGGGTGGAAGATTATTCGCCGCCCCGCGAACAAACCATAGCGGTGCAAAACACCCCGCCGGAAATCTGGAATGCCGTTGCACCGGATACCATAAAAATTCCCGCCTCCGGGAGTCAGAAAATCGTTATTACCGTTCAGGTAACCGATGCGCAGGGGCTGGCTGATGTGGATTCGGTGTTTTTCAATTCCTATCTGCCAGACGGTCAACCTTCGCAGGGAAATCCCTTTCTCATGTTCGATAACGGATTGCCCTATGAAGTGAACGATCCCCAGGCGGCCGGCGACGAACTCGCCGGCGATGGTATTTACACCCTGACCATTTTTCTGGCGGCCGGAACCCCTCCAGGGGATTACCGTTTTGCCTTCTGGGCGGTCGATCGGGTGGGGCATCGAACGGCCGGACCAGTCAGGGTTTTACACTTAATTCAGTAATTGAAAACTTTTTGAGGAAAATATGAAAGCGACTCGCAATCTGATTTATTTGACGCTGGGAGTGCTGCTGTGGGTGCACAGTCCCGCCGTTTCCCAAATAATGACCAATTTTAAACTGTTCCAGGAGGAACCGGATAGCAACGGATTGGTGGGTAATGGAGTGACTGATCTGGTCTGGCAGGACGGGGTACTTTACGCGGCAACCGGCTTCGGTTTAAGCGTTACCCGGGACCTTGGAAGCAGCTGGCAGAATTTTACTCCCACGGAATACGGCGGCAAAGGCGGAATATCTGCGCTGGCCGTCGCGGCGGACGGCACCATCTGGATTGCCACCGCCTACGACACCACCGTGGAAGAGGGACAAAGCCTGGCGGTTGGCGGTGGGTTACGGTACCTGCCTCCCGGGAGCAGTGAATGGGTTTTCATTCCCCAGCCCCGGGATGCCCGCGACGACACCCTGAACGGAAAGCGTCCCACCACCACGGCAGTGCAAAACGTAACCTTCGACATTGCCTTTCTGGACAATCAGATCTGGATTGCCAGCTTTGGAGGGGGAATCCGGCGTTCCCTGGACGGAGGACAGACCTGGGAGGTGGTAACCACGGACGGCAAACCTTTCAGCGCGCTGGATTACCTCAACCATCGGGGCTTCGCCGTCATGGCGGAAAACGGGAACATCTGGGTGGGCACCGCAGATGGAATTAGCAAATCCATCGACGGTGGGCAAACCTGGACCCGATTTCGGGTGGAGAATGGCGAGCCGGAACCGGGAGGGATTTCCGGGAATTGGTGTATTGCCCTGGCCTATAATCCCTGGGACGGCAGCGTGTGGGCGGCAACCCTGCCCACCGGAGGCAACGAATATTTTGCCATCAGTAAAACTCCGGATGGCGGACAAACCTGGGAAATCTGCCTGAAAGAGGAACTCAGCGACGGCGCTTTCCCTCGCAATATTGCTTTTTACGATTCCGTTACCTACGTGGCCACCGAAAAAGGCGTCTTTAAATCGGTGGACGGCGGTAAAAGCTGGTACCAGTTTCCCGCCATCGTGGACAGTCAAACCGGCGAACAGTTGTTGACCAATTATTTCTATTCCGTCGCCACCTCGCCGCTGCAGGGCGTTCAACATCGGCTCTGGGTGGGGAGCAGCGACGGACTGGCCATGACGGCGGACAACGGCTTTACCTGGACCATCTTTCGCAGTTTTGTTTCCACCACCGAACGAACCGATCCGGCGGTGTACGCCTATCCGAATCCGTTCTCTCCGGCGCGGGGAAATTACATCCGTTTCCAGTACGATATTTCGGCTCCCACCACCGTGGAAATCGAAATCTTTAACTTTGCGCTGGAAAAAGTCGTTACCCTGACGAAAACCGAGGCCGGTCCCGTTTCCCCCGGTTCAGACCGCTCCCTTGCCTGGGACGGGAGAGATAGTAACGGACGCCTGGTGGACAATGGGGTGTACTTTTTTCGCGCCCACATTCAGGATAAAGTAACCTGGGGTAAAATTGTAGTCATTAATTAAAGGAAAACAATTTATGAGATGGACAACCGTTTTGCTCATTATAATCGTATATAGTGCCTCCCTCTGGGCGGAAGGAAATGGCGGATTTGCCGGTTCTTATTTACGAATTGGTCTGGGTGCCCGGGGAATTTCCATGGGAAACGCTCAGGTTGCTTCGCCCGACAATGGTCTGGGTTTTTTTTACAATCCGGCCGGCTTGCCTTTTTTAAACCAGCGGCAGGTGAACCTCTCCTACAGCTTCCTGTCGTTGGATAGGCGATTCAATTACATCGGGTTCGCAACCCCAATTCGGCCCAGTGCCGGCATTGCTCTGGGCTGGATTTACAGCGGCGTAAAGGACATTTCCGCCTACAATTCGTCCGGAGTGCGTACCGGTGAAATCTCACACGGTTTACACGCTTTCTATTTTTCCTTTGGACTGGAATTTCTGAAAAACCGCCTTTCCATTGGGCTTTCTGCCAAATACTTGCTGGAAAAATTAAGCGGACCGGACGGCAGTTTCGACTACACCGGGAAGGGATTGGGCGGCGATGTGGGTATTTTTTTCAAGGCGTTTTCCTGGTTGGCGCTGGGATACCAGATCAAAGATATTAACGGGAAACTGGAATCCAATTCCGACAAAATTTTCGAACGGGGAATGACCATCGTCAACCGTTTCCCGCTTTCCAATCGCCTGGGACTGTACGCCGTTTCGCCCTGGCGCTGGTTGCGGCTGGCGTACGATTTTGAGTGGAGCAACAAAGGGGAGAAGGCTCACCACATTGGTCTGGAAGCCCGGGTGCCCATGGCGGCGCTGCGCGTGGGGTACGATAAAGATCATTTCACCGTTGGCGGTGGGGTGGAAATTAAAACCGGCTTCGGGATTCATGCGCTGCTGGATTACGGTTTTACCAGTTCCATTATCGACGAAGGTGCCAGCCACATTTTTACCTGGACGTTTTTATTTTAAAGATTAGCAAGAAAAATGACGGGTCACAGTAGAAAATGTTGAGGGATATATGAGAAAGTTAGTTGCATTGTTTTGGTTGTTGGGTCTTTTGAACCAGGCCTTGCTGGCCGGCGATGCCGGTTCCACAGGGCTCTCTTTTTTGAAAATTCCCATCGATGCCCGTTCAACCGGAATGGGCGAAGCGTACACCGCTCTGGCGAGTGGGGCGGCGGCAACGTATTGGAATCCCGCCGGATTAAACCAAACGTCTTCCTCGGAAGTAATTTTTAATCACACCGAGTGGGTACAGGGAATTCGGGGAGAATTTGCCGCGCTGGCCTTAAAACAGGGTGCGGGCGTGTGGGGATTTCATGTGTACAGCTTTAACATTGGCGACATTGCGGTGCGTTCCACGCCCACGCCGCAGCCGCTGGAAAAAACCTCGGCCAATTACCTCTCGTTGGGAATTAGTTACTCCCGTTTGCTAAAAGAGAATTTCTCGCTGGGAGTAACGGTAAAGTACTTGTACGAGAAAATATTTATTGAAAACGCCAACGGTTTTGCGATCGATCTGGGTGCCAACTACCGTTTGCCATTTAACGATGCCCGGGTGGCCCTGGTGTTCCAGAATGGTGGCAAAATGAATCGTCTTCTGGCCGAAGAGACCCGCCTGCCCGCCCTGGTGCGGTTGGGAGTCCTCCTGCCCGTTCGCTTTCGGACCCCGACGTTTACCGCCAATCTGGCCCTCGATCTGCTGAAACCGCTGGAAGAAACCCTGCAAACCCATCTGGGAATGGAATTGCTACTGTTTCGGCATCTGGCGCTGCGAGGCGGTTGGTTGAACGGAATGGATTCCCGCAACTGGACCCTCGGTTTGGGATTCTTTCGTTCCGGCATCCGTCTGGATTACAGTTTGAGTCCCTTTAGCAATGATTTGGGCAACGGGCACCGTTTTTCGGTGGCGTTTAATCTGTAAGCGGCCGGCGCAGTCGTTTTCACGGCCCGGGCGACATACCCGTCACACTGTGAAATGTTTTTCAAAAAACGCGAAACCTTCCCGTCTTTGCGCCGGAATCGTTTTTTTAATGAAAGGATGGAAAATGAGTCAAGAAATATTGAATTTTGTTCCTTAAAAATGAGACGGTTTAATTTTATTAAAAATAAGGACTTGCCAAAATGGGAAAACGGGTTGTTCCGGCTTGCTGGTTTGTTGACTACCGGTTCGGCTGCTTCGAGGGAAAAGAAGGCAGGCGCTGGGCGCCTGGTAATTTCTTTCCCGTAAATTGTTTTCATTTCTTGAATTTTAGGAATTTTTTCTTAATTTAATTTTAGAAAAAATTTAATCGCGAGGAGGATCACACCATGAACTACGAAGCTTTACGGGACAATTTGCTGGAGTTAATTCGCAGAACCTCGGCTTATTTACCCCCGGACGTTGAAGAGGTATTGAATTTAAAGAAGAATCTGGAAGCGAAAAGCTCCATGGCGGAGATGGCCATGGATATGATTATTCAAAACGTCGGGTTGGCGAAGAAACGCTCTTTGCCCATCTGCCAGGACACCGGAACGATTACCTTTTACGTGAAATGTCCGGTTGGATACGATCAATTACTGTTCCAGAAAGCGGCCGAAGAAGCGGTGGTGATTGCCACCGAGCGGGGCTATCTGCGGCAAAATTCCGTGGACACCCTGAAAGGGAAAAACACGGGTAACAACCTGGGTAAAGGGAGCCCGGTGTTTTATTTTGAACAAACCCGCGGCGACGATGTGGACGTGCGGCTGATTCTGAAAGGCGGCGGCTGCGAGAATATGAGTTCCCAGTACAAATTGCCAGCCACCATTAACGGTAAAAAATTCGGGCGCGACCTGGAAGGCGTAAAAGCGGTAATTCTGGACGCCCTGGTGCAGGCGCAGGGGAAAGGGTGCAGTCCGGGCTTTTTAGGCGTGTGCATTGGCGGCGATCGCGCCACCGGGTATTCCCAGGCCAAAAAACAACTGCTGCGTAAACTGGACGACATTAATGAGTACGAGGAGCTCGCCCGTTTGGAGCAGGAAATCATGCAGGAAGCCAACGAGCTGGAAATCGGGCCCATGGGATTCGGCGGTAAGTTTACCCTGGGTGGCATCAAGATTGACTACCTGAATCGGTTGCCGGCTTCGTATTTTGTTAGCATTGCTTACATGTGCTGGGCCTATCGCCGACGGGGATTCATTCTGGACCTGGAAGGCAATGTGAAGGAATGGTTGTACCAGAAACCGGGCGAGTTCGAGGTGGATTACTCCAAGCTGGCCGAAGAGATTACCTTCGATGCCTCGAACGTAAAGGTGCTCCACACGCCGATTTCCGAAGAGGATATTCGCAGTCTGAAAGTGGGGGATGTGGTGCTGCTGAACGGCGACATGTTTACCGGTCGGGATGCCGTGCACCGCTACCTCTACGACGGCGGCGACCTGGACGTCATTAAGGGCGGCATTATTTACCACTGCGGCCCGGTGATTGTAAAAGAGGGCGACGAGTGGAAAGTGATGGCGGCGGGTCCGACCACCTCCATCCGGGAAGAACCGTACCAGGCGGAAGTGATTCGCCGCTTTAATCTGCGCGGTGTAATCGGTAAGGGCGGCATGGGCAAGAACACCCTGGAAGCCTGCAATAAATACGGAGCGGTGTATTTCCATGCCATCGGCGGAGCGGCCCAGATTTACGCCAAAGCAATTAAAAAGGTGAAAGGGGTGTACCTGGAAGAGTTCGGCAGTCCCGAAGCCGTCTGGCACTTCGAGGTGGAAAATTTCCCGGTGGTGGTCACCATGGACAGCCACAACAATTCGCTCCATGAAAAGGTGGAAAAACTGGCCAAAGAGAAGCTGAAATCGCTTCTGGAAAAATAAACAGGGACTTCGGAGCCTCAGCCCGGTTGGGGACCTCCCCGCCGGGCTTTTTTAATTGACCCGGTACCGGGGAAATTGGCCGGGGGGGCATTTTTAATGCGCTGCGGGAGGGAAAAGCGTTACCGCTTCGGCGGCGGAGATTTCGGAACCTTCGGCACCTGCTTTTTGGCCTCCGCCTTCATTTCCTTCAGCAAGAGCCGCTCGACAGACTTCAAAAACTGGATGTCTTCGGCGGCGGATTTTTTCTTCATTTCTTTGACGAATTGCTGATATTCCGGGGTGCTTATTCCGTAGCGGTGCAAAGTCTGTTCGAGGTACCTGCGTTTGGTGGAATCGGCGACCCGCAAATCCTGAATGACCTTGAGGTCTTTCACGATGGCCGGCCAGGGTGTCTGATCTGGAACGGGTGTTTTCTTCTCGCAACCACTTAAAAAGGAAAGAAATCCCACAGCCAGGAAAAGGAAGATTCCTACTTTCGGAAACGGATTCGAAAATATTTTGGCAATACTCAAGAAAGAATCCTCCGTAAAAATTGTCTGATAAAATCAGGAACCCTGCATCCTTGTTGAGGGTTTCATACTTGAAAGAAAAAATATGTAATCTATTTGAAAAAATAAAACATAAAATATTGTAGTCGAGGAATAAAATATTTAGATTTAAACACTTAAACAAGGTGTTTTAATGTTTTTAGGAGGTTCGATGAAATTCAAAATTTTGCTCTTTCCCATCTTTGTTTTCCTCTTCTTCCTCCCGGTGCAGGCCCAGTCGTTCGGAAAGAACAAAATTCAATATAAAAATTTCAAGTGGTATTACATTCAGAGCAAGCACTTCGATATTTACTATTATCCCGGAGGCGAAAAAATTGCCGAGTTTACTGCCGAGACCGCCGAGAAAGCGTATAAACAGATCAGTCGGGATTTTAATTACAAGCTGAGCAAGCGGGTGGTGATTATTGTGTACAATTCCCACAACGACTGGCAGCAAACCAATGTGGTGATTGAATATCTGGAAGAGGGAATCGGTGGGGTCACCGAGTTGTACAAAAACCGGGTGGTGGTTCCTTTCGAGGGCTCGTACGAACAGTTTCGCCACGTTATTCACCATGAACTGGTCCATGCCGTGATGAACGACATGCTTTACGGCGGATCGGTGCAATCGCTGATTATGGGCGAAGTGGCCCCGGTTCCTCTGTGGGTTTCCGAGGGGTTGGCGGAATTCGAGTCGGTCGGTTGGGACATCCGGACCGACATGATTGTGCGCGATGCGGTGTTGAACAATTACATTCCCCCTTTGCAGTACCTGGAATGGTTTCTGGTTTATCAGGGAGGCAATTCGGTCTTTCGCTTCATTGCCGAAAAGTACGGCCGGGAGAAAATTGGCGAGATTCTCAGCAAATCCCGCGGAAAAGTAGCTTTTAACCGGGTGTTGAGATCGACCCTGGGGCTGGATTACAAAGATTTTACTGAGAAATGGCACACCTATTTGAAACGAATTTACCTCCCGGAAATCGCCGACCGCAAGTTGCCCCGCGAGATTGCCAAGCGGATTACCAATCACGAAAAATGGCGCAATTATCTGAACGTGAGCCCGGCCATTTCTCCCATGGGAGATAAGATTGCCTACATCACCGACAAGAGCGGTTATCAGGAGGTTCACCTGGTTTCCGCCATCGATGGGAAGGAGTTGAAGGTGTTAATCCGGGGACAGCGGACCGAGAGTTTCGAAGAGCTGCACTTTCTGCGTCCCGGAATGAGTTTCTCGCCCGACGGGAGGAAGCTGGTGCTGGCGGCTAAAAGCGGTCCCTGGGATGCCCTTTACATCGTGGACATTCGCAGTGGGAAAATCGAAAAACATCTCATGAAGAATCTGGACGGCGCCTTTACGACCGCCTGGTCGCCGGACGGAAGTAAAATTGCCTTTGTGGGGAACAAAGACGGACAGAGCGATATTTACCTTTACCACCTCGACAGTGGAAAAATTGAGCAGCTGACCAACGACATTTTCACCGACGATCAGCCCGCCTGGTCGCCGGACGGGCGTTATCTGGCTTTTGTTTCCGATCGCCAGGACTATCTGGACGCCTCTCAGATTCCCCCCGATTTTAAAATGAGCGATTTCGATTACCAGTACCGCGATATTTACATTCTGGATTTGCAAACCGGTCAGTTGCAGCGCCGAACCAATACCCCCTGGGAAGAAGCCACCCCCATTTTCTCTCCGGATGGCAAAAAAATTGCCTTCACCTCCGACGAAAACGGCATCTTCAATCTTTACCTGATGAATCTGGAAACCGGAGATTACTACCCCGTCACCAATATTATTTCCGGAATTTTTCAGATTGGGTGGGACCGTGGCGCTCATAAGATGGTGTTTTCCACTTTCTACAAAGGAGGATTCGACATTTTCCTCATGAACAATCCGCTGGAAGTGGAACCGGTGGAGTTGCGTCCGACCCGTTACGTTCAGGACCTCCGTGGTCCGGAGGTTCCCGTATATTCGCGGTTCTGGGAACCGCAGCGGGAAGAGAGCTCCGGGGATACCACCGCCACGGAGACCACCAAAAAGATGAAAGGGGAAGCCCCGGCGGATTTCAGTCACTACGTTTTCGGGCAGTACCGTCCGCGATCCAGGGAAAAAGCAGCCCGGAACGTGGAACTGCCCGAGCAGAAGTTGAAAGACGAATTTGGCAACTATAAGCGACACCGCTACAAATTGAAGTTCTCGCCCGATTTTGTAACCGGGGTGGCCGGTTACAATACCTTTTACGGTTTTCAGGGGTATACGTATTTCGCGTTCAGCGATTTGCTGGGCGATCATAAAATTATTATTAACACCAACCTGGTGGCTGACCTACGCAACAGCGACTTCAACATCGCCTATTACTTTTTGAAACATCGCATTAATTTTGGCGTGGGCGGTTACCATCTGGTTTACTTCTTCCTGCGCAACGGGTACGATCTGATCCGCTACCGCAATTTTGGGTCTTTCTGGTATGCCTCCTATCCGTTTAACCGCTTTAAGCGGTTGGATTTCAGTCTGGTTTGGTACAATGTGTTTCTGGAATATATGGAGCTGCCTTTGCCGACTGAGAAAGTCAGCACCGGTATTCCGGAGCTCAATTACGTGCACGACAATGTCCTGTGGGGCTACCGATGGGGCATTCTGGCGCCGGTGGACGGTTCCCGCTACATTATTACCCTGCGTTCCAGTTTCAAATACAACAAAGACGGCCGCGATTTTCAGACCATCAAGTTTGACTATCGGCGTTACTTCAAGCTGGGTGCCCAGTACAGCTTCGCGTTTCGGGCAACTGCCGGAGCCAGCTTCGGAAAAAATGCCCAACAATTTTTCCTGGGTGGTATCGACAACTGGATCAACCGCAAATACCGGATCGGAATCCGGGTGGATCGGATTGACGACGTGTTCTTCTCGGAATTTGTGACCCCGTTGCGGGGGGCGATCTACTACGATCGGGTGGGCGACCGCTTCTTCCTGATGAATATGGAGTTTCGTTTCCCCCTGATTGAATATTTGACAATCGGTTTTCCGCCCATTTCTCTGTTCAATGTACGCGGTGCCCTGTTTTACGATGTGGGAAGCGCCTGGTACAGCCGCGGAAACTGGTGGGATTTCTCGGACTTCCGCGGATTTACCCGCAATGCGCAGGGACAATTGCAGTTCGACGACATTCTCAGTGGTTACGGTGTGGGCGCCCGGATTATTTTTCTGGGATTCTTGCTGCGGTTCGATGTGGCCTGGAATTTCAACGGCTACCGCTCCGAGGGACCCCTGTATTACTGGTCTT
>JAJRXE010000090.1 GCA_024276455.1 Calditrichota bacterium | reverse complement strand
CGGAAATCGTGGGGTCCTCGAAGAGAGCACGCAACGGCAACTCCACCTGAAATTTTGCCCGCAATTCAGAGACCAGCTGGGTTCCCATGAGGGAATTCCCTCCCAGATCGAAGAAATTATCGTGCACACCCAGTCCTTCAATGCCCAGCAATTTTTCCCAAACCGCGGCAATTTCTTTCTCCAACTCGTTCCGCGGTGCCACAAAGGGCGTGGGCAGATTGGGGCGGGAATATTTGCCGGCGCTCTCTTCCCGGGCGGTCGTTTCTTTTTCTTCCTCCTGAATTCGCAACACCCATTTCTCCAGGCGGGTCTGTAAATCACCCGTGGAAACAATCCAACGTGGTACGCGAGGTCCCGCCAGGATTCTGCGCAAGGCTTCCAGGCCCTCTTCCGGAGTCATTTCAAATTCGCGAACTTCCTCTCCCATTCCCGTTTCTGTTCCTTCCTGCCAGAATCGCCAGCCGTCCCAGTCCACGCTCATCCAGGGACTATCGGTATTCCCCCGCTGTAATCTGGCAACAAAGGCATCTAAGAAATGATTGGCCGCAGAGTAAGCGGCAAATCCCAAACCACCCAACACTGTGGAGAGGGAAGATTGCAACAGACAAAAGTCCAGGTTGTCCTGGCCAAATGTTTTGTACAAAACTTCGGCACCGTACACCTTGGCCCCAAACTGGACTTCACAATCTTCCTCCTGCGTTTCGGCAATTAAGCGGAATGAAGCATTCCCGACCATTCCCGCAGCATGGAAAATACCATGCAGGGTGCCAAATTTCTTCTCTACCTCGACCTTTACCCTTTTCATATCTTCGGGTTTACTCACGTCCGCCGTTAAGGTGAGGATTTGAGCCCCTTCTTTCTCCAGCTCCAGCAATTCTTGAATTCGTTCCGTCACCCAATCCGCATCGGAGTGCCCGGCCAACCAGGCATCCCAATCTTTCCGCAGGGGGAACGAACGGCGTCCTACCAGCACCAGCCGAGCCTGCACTGTTTTTGCCAGGTAGCGAGCGATAGTCATTCCGATATTTCCGTGCCCACCGGTGATCAAATACACACCCTTCTCGCGCAAACGGAAAGGCGGTTCTTCCGGTGAGGGCAACTCCACGGATTCGTAGAGCGGTAACCAACGGTGACCACCTCGATAGGCCACCAGAGGCTCCCCTTTTGCGTCCAGACTTTCTCGCACAATATTTTGCGCCAGCTTCTTCACCGACTTTTTGTCGGCAGGATTCCATTCCACATCCAACACCTGACACGAAACGTAAGGCATCTCCTGGGGGAGAACCCGCGCCGGCCCCAAAAGCAGTGCTTTCTCCGGCGAAACGGTTTCCTCACCGGTTACATCCTGGGTGTTAGTGGTTACCACGCTTACATGAACTGTGCGGGACCCGTCAACCATTGCCAGCGAATTTCCCAGATACAGGAGGCTGTAAAATCCCCTCTCAATGGTGGAACGATCAATTCCATTACCGGAATCCGCGTCAACCGATGACGCGGTCCAAAAATGGAGAATTTGTTGAGGAATTTGCTGGCGTTCCCGAAGGGTCTCCATCAGTTTCCGATAATCGTCTTTAACCGCGGGACGGAGGGTAAATTTTCCTGCCTCAATTTCGGCAAAAGCACTTCCCTCTTGCACCTGAACCACCGTTTGCATCATCTCTTCCAGGCGCTTTGCGGTCAGATTGGCCAACTCGCCGCCGTCGGTAAACAACAACCATGGGCGTTCGGTTTCTAACGATTCCCCGGCACGAGAATCGTTTAAGAGCGGTTTTCTTTTCCAGGAAGGCAGGTAAAACCAGCGGGAAATATCGCTCTGCTTTTTCTCGCCGGTCATATCGGAAGCTCCCATCGCTACCCTGGCCTTCCCTCCTTCTAACCAATACCGTTGCCGTTCGAACGGATAGGTCGGCAAAACAATTCGGCGACGCCGTTCATTCTGAAAATAGTGTTTCCAGTCGATGCGGACTCCGGCTAACCAGAGTCGGGACAGAGTATTCACCAGGAAGGCCAGGTCCGGATACGATTCTTTAGGATGCCGCAGGCTGGAAACAACCACCGTGTCCGGACGGCAGTCGGGATGCCGGCGAGTGAACGTGCTCAAGGTTTTTCCCGGCCCCACTTCCAGAAAGAGCGTCCGGGAATCCTGTAACAACTCCCCGATTCCCCGGGCGAATTGGACGGTGTTCCGCAAGTGATCGGCCCAATAATTCGGATTCGTTGCCTCTTCCGTTCGAATCCAGGTACCGCTAACGTTGGAAATGAAGGGAATTTG
>JAJRXE010000006.1 GCA_024276455.1 Calditrichota bacterium | reverse complement strand
ATCTTCCAGTTGAGTGCGCAACAAACTGATGTTCGGCATTAAGATCGTCAGTAAATTATTAGATTCTCCGATTAACGTCCGGGAGAACTGGTCCAATTCGTCGAGCACCTCGTTGCGACATAATAGGTTTTCCTTGTAAATGCGCTGGGTCATATCGACTGCAAAAACCAACAGCAAATTAAAATGGTTGCGCAGCTCAACCCGACTGATGTAAAACTCAAATACCCGGGGAATTTTGTCATCCGTTTCAATGGGAGAACGGTAGAACAACACTTTCCCCTCTTCGGCGTTGGCCAGAACTTTTTTCATGCCGTTGCGATGCTCGCGGGGAATGTAATCAAGGAAATTGTCCCCTATAATCATATCTTCGCTGGTTTGCAGACTTTTAATAGCCCGGGCATTGGCATGTAAAATAATGAAGCGGGGGTCAAGGGTAAAAATAAAGAGAGGCCCTTTTTCCAGATATTCGGAATATTTGGCTTCTTCCAGCATTTTGCGGTAGCGGAACTGCTTGAACAAACGCGTTTTTAAGCGGGAGGAGTAAAAGTGCAGGTACACCAGCATGGAAATAAGTCCGATGATCAGATTCACAAAAGACAGATCGCTTAAATCGAACGGTTTTTTCCGACGCACCAAAAACCCCATGCCAAAAAAGCGGCCCCGTACCTTCACCGGAAACAGAATCACCGATTTTGCCCCCAGGCTCTGCCAGGGCAGTTCCTGACTGGAAAACTGGTGGACATCGGCCATCAGGTAAGCCATGTCGCGTTCCCGGAGCAGATTACGAATCATTCCCAGATCTTCATGCGCAACAAATTTTTCGTACAGCTCCTGGTCTTCCTTCCGGTTGGTAATAATGGTGTATTTTTCTTCCGATTCTTCCAATTTCAACGCAATAAAGGCATGATCAAAGTGGAGATTGCGATTCAAAAAATCGAACAACGAAAGCAGCATGTTCTCGGTGGTTTTGAAATTCATGACGCTGCGCTGAAAATCCACCAGTTCCGAGAGCAGGTTAATCTGGTAAACATAGGTATTAAAATTATTTTCCAGGGTCTGAAGCGTATTTTTTACATACTGCTCCAGTATTTCCAGCTCGTGAGAAATGGTTTTCAGTTCCGAGAAAATCTCGGAATTCTTTTCCATTTCTCGAATAGCGGAAATAATGTGCTCGAAATAATGGAAAATATTGCTATTTTGATCCATCCACTGCATATCCTACGCTTGTAAAATACTCATCAAATCCTGGTTCTCAGCGATTTCAATTTCAATTAATTCCACCATATGCGCAATCTCACCATCGGTGAAGGAAAAATGTTTGGTAAAATTGGGATCTATTTGATTCACCTTTTCCAGATTACGCTCTTCGGACTCCAGTAAATGGGCAAAAATATTGGCCAGATACACCACCCGCCCCCAGGGCAGATGGGCCTGTCCGTTCATACTGTTCCCGTCCAGATGATGCAACTGAACCATGCTCACCACCGATTCGGGCAGCTTCCACATATCCAGCAACTCCCCTCCAATGTCGGCATGGGTGAAGCCCAACAGTTGTCTCTCCACTTCAATTAACGGTTCTTCTTCCTGTTTGCTTTTTTCCAGCACAAAGATGTAGTCTTCCTGCAATATTTTAAGTAACACCAACTTACCAATATCGTGAAGCAAACCGCCAATGTAAAGCACATCTTTATGAGCGGGAGCAAACTGGTCCGCTAACACCCGGGCTGCGTATCCTGTTTTTAGGGTATGTCCCCAGAAAGCAATCATATCGAAATTTCGGTTCACCTTCAACCCTTTATACAAACTAAATATAGCAATGGAAAGAGCAATATCCCGCAATAAATTTAAGCCCATTACCACCACAGCCCGTTCCAGAGAATAAATTTTCCGGGGATAATTAAAATAGCTGGAATTCGCCACCTTTAACACCTGCGAAGCCAGACTCTGGTCGTTGGAAATGACTCGCACCAGTTGCGAAAGCGAAATTTCATCTTCCGAACAGAGATTTATCACCTCGAAAGCTACGGAATTCAAGGTGGGTAGTTTATCTATCCTCTCCAGAATGTCGTCAATCGTATAATTCATCGCCTTTTCTGGTTTCTTAAAACTTATAAAATAGGGCAATAATTACTATCGAAAAGAATAAATCAAACTTTACTTTATTTTTGATAAAACAACTTGTTCCGGGAAGGAATGCTTCTTTTAAAATCAAGTTAAAGATGCAGAAAATTGTTTAACAATGTGAATACCTCAGGCGTTCGATTTTTCTTTCGCAGCTTCTGCAAACTCCAGACGGCCTTTCCCACCACCGGCCGAATGAGCTAAAAAACCGGGAATTTGTTCTTCTGGACAAGGAATCCGGATTTAAAACAAAAAAGGAACCGCATCATTAGAGATTGTATTTGTTAATCTTATTCCGCAGGGTGCGGATGGTGAAACCCAATTTCTTGGCCGCCTGAGTTTTATTTCCGTTACATTCCATTAACGCCTGACGAATCATCTCGCGTTCGAACTGGTCGATCTTCTCGCGGTAACTCAAATTCTCGTCATCGATGAAACTGGGATAGGGTGAACTGGCCTGCTGAGAAAGGGGCGTCTGCAAATACCCCGGTAAATCGGTGACATTAATCACTTCCGACTCCGACATGACCACCGCATTTTCGATGGCGTTTTCCAGTTCCCTGACATTGCCTGGCCAGTGGTATTTTAAGAGAATATCCCGGGCTTCCGGAGAAATTTTTGTTACCGGACGATGGTTTTTTTGGGCGTATTTGCGAATGAAGTGGTCGATCAGCGGTCCAATATCTTCGGGACGTTCTCGCAACGGGGGAATAAAAATCGGAATCACATTCAAACGGTAGTACAGATCTTCCCGGAAGCGGCCTTCATTCAAGGCCTTTTCCAGATCGATATTTGTGGCGGCAATCAACCGGACATCCACTTCAATATTTTCCACCCCGCCTACCCGGGTAAATTTCTTCTCCTGCAACACCCGCAACAGTTTCGCCTGGACGCCCAACGGTAATTCCCCGATTTCATCTAAAAATAGCGTACCGTGATTGGCAATTTCAAACTTTCCTTTTTTGCTTTTGTAAGCACCGGTAAACGCCCCTTTTTCGTGGCCGAACAGTTCACTCTCCAGCAAAGTTTCGGGAATGGAGGCACAGTTTATTTCCACCAAGGCATGATCTCTTCGGTGACTCTGAAAGTGGATGGCTCGCGCAATCAACTCCTTGCCGGTTCCGCTCTCTCCCCGGATTAACACCGTTGCATCGGTAGTCGCCACTTTTACCACTTTCCGAAACACTTCCTGCATTTTACCGCTGATACCGATAATGTTCTCGAAACTGTAGGTGGCCGAGAGCTTATCCTTCAGATCAATATTCTCAATGATTAACTGTTGTTCTTTTAAAGCGCGTTTGATGATGATTAACAATTCATCCAGGTCAATTGGTTTGGTTAAATAATCGTAAATGCCCAATTTCATGGCATTCACTGCGTTTTTAACCGACCCGAAAGCGGTCATCATGATGATTTTGATCTCCGGAACCTGTTCGATAATCGCTTTGGATACTTCGATGCCGTCTTTGTCCGGCAGTAAATAATCGATGAGTACCAGGTTAAACCCATTTTTACTGAACGCCTCGAGGGCTTCTTTGCCATTACGGGCTTTTGTGACGGAGTAGTTCTCCTCCGTTAAAATTTCTGCTAATCCTTCTAATGTATTCAGATCATCTTCGACGATGAGGATCTTTTCTTTCATAGAATTCTGTTCCCGAGCTTTAGGGTTCGATTTATTCTGATGGTCAAAATTAACAAGAATTAGGTGTAGATTTCAACCTCTAATGGGATTTCGATAAAAACCGTGGTTCCTTTGTTAACCTCGCTTTGGATGTAAATTTTCCCCTTGTGCCCTTCCACAATTTGCTTCGCAATGGCCAGGCCCAGACCGGTTCCGGTTCGTTTGGTGGTGTAATAGAATTCAAAAATATCTTTCAAATTTTTAGCCGGAATACCACCTCCGGAATCCTTGAACTTAATCAGAGCGAAGCGTTGCACTGTGCCATCCCGGTGTTTCCGCCGTAGCAATTCGGTGGAGATTTCCAGCGTTCCTCCATCGCGCATGGCTTCGAAGGCGTTGATGATGATATTGTGGAACACCTGTTTCAACTGATTGTGATCCAGTAAGCCGGAAAGTTCTTCCTGGGTATAATTCCGGTGAATCTTGATGCCCTCTGCCTGAGCCCGGCCTTCCTGAATAACAATGACCTCTTCCAGAATCTGGTGAATATTGGTGCGGATAAAATTTAATTCCGGGGGACGACTAATCACCAAAAAATTGGTCACCAGATTGTTGATTCGTTCAATTTCCGAGGAAATAACGTTCAGATATTTCAGGGTTTTTTCGGAATCGGGATTTTTTTGAAAGATCAGTCGACGTAAAATTTGCATATTAATATTCATGGAATTCAGCGGATTGCGGATTTCGTGACTGACCAGGGAAGCAAAGCGGCTCAGGGCCGCCAGCTGTTCCATCCGCCGCAACCTGCGCTGGTTTTTATCCAGGGCGGCTGCCATGGAATTGAATTCCTGAGCTAATTCTCCCAATTCGTCCTGGCGCTGAATGTCGATCCGATGCTTCAAATTGCCCCCGGCGTACTCCCGCACTCCGCGAACCAGTATTTCCAGCGGACGGGTAATACGTTTCACATTGGTAATGGCCAGCGCCAGGGCCAGAATACTGGTTAGCGCCACAAAAATGGTCACCCGCATCCGCATTTCCCGCGCCAGCTCCAGGGCTTCCTTCTCGGTTTGCTGAATGACAATTCCCCAGTGCAACTGCGGAATGGGAACATAAGCCGCCACCATGGCATGCCCCTGACTCCGATAATGGGTAATCCCCTCTTTGCCAGCCCGCAGCGATTTGAAAAAATCGTAGTTTGCGTAAGATTCTCTCTTCAGAACCCGCTCCTTATCGCGGTGTGCAATCAAGGTTCCCTCGGCGCTCAATAAAAACGCATTCCCGGTTTTTCCAATGGTAATATTATCCACCAATTCCCAGATATTTTTCAAGTCAATCTCACCCACCAGGGCGCCTTCCACCCGGTCGTACTTCAAAATGGGTACCGAAACCAAAATGGCGGGCAAACGGGAAGGGGTAAAGTAAACCGGCGAGAAATAGGTTTTCCCTTTTAACACCTCCTGGAAAAATACTTCTTTGCTGTAATCCTTCAATTCCTCCCCAAAACTGGTGGTTACCACCGCCAGACCGGCCTGGTCAAGGACAAAGATTTTCCGAAAGATTGGATTGCCAATCTTGATTTTATTAATAATCCGGCTCTGGGTAAGCGCTCCATCTCCAGGATATCGCGGGTTTGCACCAGCGTATTGAGAATGGTAAGCGGCTCCTCAATGAAAAGCGAAATCTCATTGCTGGCCCGGCGGGCGGCTTCCAAATTCCGCTGATTCAAATAACTGAGCACCGTCCCCTGCGTCAGGTTAATCAGTACAATACTGACAATCACGATCGGTAAGACACCCAAACCCACATAGTTTAAAATAATTCGACGGTAAATTTTCTGGGCAAGATATCTGCGAACCTGGCGTTTAAATATTCGCAAGCGGGTCTTGAGTCGTAAAGAATACATGGGTCGCTCTTCTAATATTTCTGCAAGGGTTTAGGCACGTACCAATCTTTGAAAGGATTCAAACGGTAAAAATATTCCCCGGATGTTCGGTAGGACCGACGCACATCTTGAAAGCGACCATTGACAGCAATCAGAATCTGATCGCTGAAAAAAAGAAAAGTACAGGGGCTCTCCTGCCGCAAGTAGTATTGGAAACGTTGCAGCACCTGTTTGCGAAGCTCGGGACGGGCTTCGGCGGCCGCAAACAGCCGTTCCAGATTCGTATTCATATAATTGGGGTTTGAAGCGGATGTTTTCAAAATTCGATAATAAAAATTCCGTACCGCCGAGTAAAGATCCTCTTCCAGATACGTGTAGCTGGTAATGACGGCCGAATAAAGGCGCTTTTTCAGCATGTTCTGTTTCATTAGATGCTCCACCGGACGCGGTTTTACGTTGATCCCGATTTCCGCCAGGTGAATTTTTACGGCGCGGGCAACGCTCTCTTCCAATAACGACTGCTTTTCGTAAACCAGTTCAAAACTCAGCTCCCGGCCGTTCTGATGGTAAATTCCCAGGTTGGGCTGGCGTTGCCATCCGTCCGCTTCCAGAATATTCATGCTCAATTTCGGCTGGTACTTATTTTTAAATAAATCTTTGAAAAAATTCTTGTTGGTGTAATCAATCACATTGTAGGCCAGATGCCCATAAGGTTGAATCAAACGGTTCACAATTTCCTGAGAATTAATGGCCAAATCGATGGCATTTCGCACGCTCTTACTGTTTAAAGGGAAACGGTTCAGGTTAAAAAGGATGAAATACACTTTTTTCTCCGGCCGGGGAACCGGAAAAATTTTGATTTTTTGCCCTAAAATTTGATGCAAACGGTGAGCAGTAACTTCCTCGTTAATTTCAATTAAATCCACATTTCCCAGGATGAAATCGTCAATAAGATTTTGCTCGTTTTCGTAAAACTGGAAACGCACCCCGTTCAAAAATGCCCGCCCGAAAACATAGTGAGGATGAACCGTCAGATCGTAACTTTTACTATCGTGGTGGGTGTACCAAAACGGTCCATATCCCATGGGCTTGAGCTTTTTAAAAATAGTGTAGTTTTTTAAATTGGTGTCGTCGTAATACACCCGGGACAAAATGGGAATATCGGTAAGTTTCCGGTCGAAATCTTTGTCCGGATTTTTTAAGACGAACCGGATTTCCAGGTCGCCTTCCAGGTCAATACGTTCGATGTTTCGAAAATCAATTTTGCGATTTAGGATGTACCCCCCGTATTTACGCAAAAGCTCGAAGGTAAACTTCACATCCCGATTTCGTAACGGGACGCCGTTCTGGAATATGATGTTGCGTTTCAAAACATATTGCCAGACCCGCCCTTCCTGGAAACGCCGCCCGTCGAATTTGAAACGGTCCACCAGGGCTTCGTGAACTCCAAAAATATCGGGTTTCTGAATCAGTCCGTAGCCAAAAATGAGTTGAACAATTTGCTTTTCGATGGGATTATTGATTCGGTAGGGATTCAAATAAGTGGGGGCACTGCCAACATATCCAATAATTAATTTATCTCCAAACGCTTCTGACCCAATAACAAGTGGCTGGGCAAAAACAGGTGGATCGAGTAATACGAGACAAAAAATAATGACTGCAAAGATTCTCTTCACCCACAAACTCCCCAAAAATATTTTTAAGTTTAACAAATTAAAGCGGTGAAATCAAATTTTTTAATGTTGCCCTCCTCTTTCGCAATATTCCGCGGGAGTTGAAGGTGGGGGTTCTTTTTGCTAAAGCGAATGCGTTTTGACCAACGGAATTCCGTTAGACCGGGGATCCGCCCGTATCTGAATTCTGCTAAATAGCAGCTATTACCGGCGGTTGGTGCTTTCCGGTAATTACAAGAGATCATGGTCTTTCACCGGTCTTTCCTCTCGTTTTTTTCATCCCGGAGGGTTTGTTGCCCGGGAAACAAATCAGGTAAAAATGAATACAAATTTTAACCAACCCTGTTACCGGGGGCAAGGCGATGGCAGCGTTACTTGATTTTAGCAAATAAATTCAATATATTTAAAGACTTTGTTAAAAATAAAGGGAAATCATATGAAGGAATTCAAGACTCAAAAAATCGACTTAAAAGATTACAACGGCGAACCGCTTTTTCGTATCGGACTTTTCGAAGGGCAGGATTTCATTGATTTCCGGGTGTACGGGGAGTTCTCGATTCTGAACGCCGAGGATAAAGTGATTATTCCCGATATTAAATCCGATTTGAAATGGCGAGTCAAAATAAAAGAGAGTAAAGCGGGCTCGGAGAAATTCCATCTGGTATTGTACGAAACGTTTCATCCGGAAAGGATCGAAGAAAAATTAAAACTGGCCCAGCGGTACGATCCCGAGGTGACCATCAAGGTCCTGGGTGGCGATATTTTTCTGGGTGGCCGCAAGGTTAACAACAACACCAAGTACATCCTGGTGTCCGGTACTTACGCGACCGAACTGGAGGCCAAAAAGGATTTCAAACGCTTTCAACCGGAATTCAATCCTTCTGTGATTAAGGAAACGGTTAAAAAGCCATCCGGCATCCTGGAATTTTTCGACGCCGAGTACGAGAATTCCGGAGAAGTAAAAACCGCTTTCAAGATTGTTCCCAAGGATGTGAATACCAAAATTCGCCTGTACAACATCCGCTCGTTCGACGAAGTGCTGCAAAAAGAACACCATCGGGATCAGATTTTCAACGGCAGCATTGAGTTCCGTTTCGACAATAAAGGGAAGCTGATGGTCATTAGCGAAATTCCTCTGGAAACCTACCTGAAGCGGGTGGTGTATTCGGAAATCGGTTCTGATCTGCCGCTGGAATTCAGCAAGAGCCTGGCCATTGTTTGCCGCAGCGAAGTAATGGCCCGGGTTGGGCACAAACATCTGGGCGATCCCTACGACATGTGCAACTGGGGTCACTGTTTGCGTTACTATGGCGAGGATTTTGAAGACCCAAACATCGATCAGGCGGTGGAAGAAACCCGCGGGCAGGTTATTTTTACCCAGACCAACATTTGCGACGCTTACTTTAACCTGATTTGCGGGGGACACACCGAGGACGCCACCGGGGTCTGGGAAATTGACGAAGCACCCCAGTTCCACGGTAAGTACGACTGGAAGGAAGTCCCAAAAGAATTCAGCACCCTGCAGGACGAAGAAATCGTTCGCAAATGGATTCATTCCCGACCGGATGCCTGGTGTAATTTGCGCGGTATTAAAGCCCCGCCCTCTCTGGAGCAGTACAAACGCTACTTCCGCTGGGAAGTTAACTACACTCGCAAAGAATTAGAGGACATCATCCGCAAGAAGACCGGAGAGGATGTGGGAACCCTGTTCGACATCATTCCGTTGCGGCGGGGGCGCTCCGGACGGTTGAAGGAAATTGAGCTGATTGGCAGCTTGAAAAATTACCGCATTCGCGGCGAACTCAACATCCGGGAATCCCTCTCCCTGGATTACCTGGAAAGCTCCTGTTTTGTGGTCGAGAAAGAATTGGACGACGTGGGCACCCCGATTACTTTCACCCTGGTCGGTGCCGGCCAGGGGCACGGGGTGGGCATGTGTAAAACCGGAGCGGCCGTTATGGCCATTAAAGGACACACCTGGCAGCAAATTCTCGACCACTATTTCGAGAACTGTAACATTAAATCGATTTACGAAATCAACTTAGGGTAAGGGAATCCTTTTCCCGAGGCATTAAAACCAAAGGACGCAGTTATGAAAGAAGTGATTATTGACCGCATTGCCGAAATGAACCGGATCCTCGAAAATCTTCGAGGTTATCTTTGACATAGAGAAACTACAAGAAGAAATCCAACAATTAGAAGAGAAGGCCAACGATCCGAAGTTGTGGGATAATCCCGCTAAAGCACAGGAAATTTTAAAGGCGCTTTCGGAGCGTCAGGAAAAGTTCAAAGAATGGCACCGCTTCCGCAAGGAGGTGGACGATCTGGCCATGCTGTTGGAGCTAACCGACGAAGAGGAGTCCGACGACGCCCTGCAGGAGCTGGATCGGGAAAGTCAAAAGCTGTTAGAAGAAATTCGCGCTCTGGAATTAAAGGGGTTACTCTCTTTGCCGGAAGACAAAAAGAACGCCATTCTCACCATTCATCCCGGCGCCGGCGGCACCGAATCGCAGGACTGGGCGCAAATGCTCATGCGAATGTACTTGCGGTGGGCCGACCGCAACAAATTCAAAACCGAGATCCTCGACCTCCTTCCCGGCGAGGAGGCAGGAATTAAAAGCGTGACCATCGAAATCAAAGGTCCCTACGCCTTCGGCTATCTGAAATCCGAGAGCGGCGTTCATCGCCTGGTACGTATTTCGCCTTTCGACGCCAGCGGACGACGTCACACTTCCTTCGCTTCGGTGTTCGTGATCCCAGAGGTGGACGAAGACATTACCATCGAGATTAATCCCAACGATTTGCGCATTGACACCTTCCGGGCCAGCGGAGCGGGAGGGCAACATGTGAACCGCACCGACTCGGCAGTGCGCATCACTCACCTTCCCACCGGCATTGTGGTAACGTGCCAGAGCGAACGCTCCCAACATAAAAATAAAGCCAACGCCCTGAAAATTTTAAAGGCGCGGCTTTACAAGAAAAAATTAGAGGAAGAAGAAGCCAAACGAAAAGCCCTGGAAGAAACCAAATCGGACATTAGCTGGGGGAATCAGATTCGTTCTTATGTTTTCCACCCCTACAACCTGGTGAAAGACCACCGCACCGAACACGAAACCTCCGATATTCAACGGGTCATGGACGGCGAAATCAACGACTTTATTTACGCCTATCTGTTAAAAGCCCCGGAACTGGAAAATTAATCACCGCTCACTTTTTCAAAATTTGAATACTACCATTGGTGGTCCGGAATTCCAACAACGGACCACCATCATTGATTTTCCCTCTTACTTTTTTGGAATTGTATTTCCCCCTTATTTCCAGAGGAAAATCGCTGGAGATGGATCCGTTCGTGGTTGTGGCGCTGATGTCGCAATTCACTCCTTCCGGCAAAAAGACCGTAATACCGCCATTGGTGGTCCGGAAATACATGGAGCTCCTGCTCTCCACCTGGTCGAAGCTCACCTCGACAGAACCGTTAGTCGTAGCCGCTCGAACCTGTCCGGAAACGTTTTCACATTTGATTTTTCCGTTGGTAGCTTTGACATCGATTTCCCCGTTAACATTCTGAACCTCAATCCGCCCGTTCGTCGTTCGCAATTCAAGATGGGTTTGATAAGGCACCCTGATTCGATAAGAAACCGCTCCGGTAACGGTCGAACCAAAAATCCAATCCCAGAAACTATTGGACATGCGGGGCATGCGGGTGGTTACCCGGATTTCGTCCCCGTGCTGCTCGATTTGTACTCTAATCTCCTCCAGATACTCCCGGGCTTCGTCCTGATCGGAGGCTTTCACTTTTTTTACCGCTTCAATCAACACCGTATTTTTCGACCACCCTTCCACTTCAATTCTACCGTTTGTATTTTTCACCAATACCTTCCCACCCGGGGCGAATTCAATCTTCTTCTTAACCGTCTCCTTGTACGACTTTGCTTCGGAGATTTGAAAACAGAACACCAGTAAAATAACAGAAATTAACACACTGAGTAAATATCTCATGATCATTCTCCTTCGCCTTTATGAATTAAATAAAGAGTAATTCCATAATGAGCGGGATCATCCGGGGGATCGGCATTCCAATCGGCAAAGCTATGGGAACCATCGGTCTGGAAACAGAGAATATATTTACCGGGCGGCAGGGTAATTACTTCGTCCACTTTGCGATTTTTTCGCGCCCCACCCGCCCAGACGGTCTTGTCGTACTCCATCATCCAGACTTTTTCGTGGGTAAACTGTTTTTCAATCCACCCATAATCGTACATTTCTCCCCAGTCGCCCTCCCCAATGGCGTAAATGCGGATCCGGGAAGGTTGTTCTAATTGGAAGCGCTCCTGCACGCGAATATCGTCTTCCACTTCCACGATTTGAGCCAGAATATTTTCTTCCGAGGTCAAATCTTCCAACGGTTCAATCCGTCCCTCGCTGTATTTGGGATCAGCCGGGTAAATGGTGATTCCCCACCGTTCGGGATTGTAGGGTGGGGCACTATTCCAGTGCCGGTAAGAATGGGAATCATCGGTACGGAAGTAAACCACGTAACTTCCCCGGGGCAGCTCAATCACTTCGTCCACCAGTCGATTTTTGCGGGCGCCCCCGGCATAGCGAGTGCGGTTGTATTTCATTCGCCACACTTCTTTTCCGGTGTCCAGGTTAACAATCCAGCCGTAATCGTACATTTTACCTCTCCGCCCTTCTCCCAGGGCGTAGATACGGATTTTCACCGCCTGGGCGATCCGAAATCCGGCCTGCACTAACTCATTGTCTCCCAATCGATTCAAGGACACAATAGGCTCCACTTCTATTTCTTGAATCCGGGTCACACTCTGCGGCTGGTATTCACCCGGGACGCCGGTGAGGGTGATTCCCCAAAAGTCCGGATCGTAGGGTGGATTGGCGTTCCAGTCGTGCGGTCCATGCGAATCATCCATAATAAAATAGATCCAGTACTCGCCCGGCTCAAGGGTGATTCGCTCCCTCCAGACTTTGTTTTTAATGGCGCCGCCCGCATACTTACCGCTTTCCGCCGTCATCTCCCATATTTTCTTCGAATCGCCGGCTCGGACAATCCAACCGTAGTCAAATTCTTCCCCCTTGTAAGCCTCTCCCAGCGCATATATCTGAAAGGTCCCTTTTTCAGTAAGGCGAATTCCCTTTTGACGATATTCGGAGTTCCTTAAAGCGGTAATGGAAACCACCGCTTGCTCTTTTAAGGCCCGGTGATATTTTCCCAGCGCTTCCGGCGGAATTACCTCATCCACCCCTTTGATTTGAATGAACCATTTTTTACGATCCCGATCCAGCCAGGATTCGTCGCTTAGCAAACGATCCAGAAACCGCCCCAGGCTGAAGAAGCCATCGCCGTAAAGGTGAAAATACGGTTTGCGAGCACTATAGTACACCTCGTACTTTCCGGAAGGAAGTTTTAATTCTCCTTCGAACTTTCGATTGTAGCGGGTTTGCCAATTCCGGCGGGTGTTGTCCAGCGTCATACGCCACACCAGACTGCGATCCTGCGCATCCAGAATCCAGGCATAGGCAAACATTTGCTCGGGATCCTCCATAAAACTGCGAATTTCCCTCCCCGGGATTCGTTTTCCGGCTCCTTCCGCCCGGATCGAGATCTGCTGCGGATGATTCAGCACAAAGCCAACGACTTTGATTTCCCCCAATTTGGTGGGTTTTAACAAAATGGCGGAATCAGCCTGTGCCAATAAGTTTCCCCAGATAATAAGTGCAATGAATAAAACCAATCCCTTCATTTGCTCTCCCTTTTAAAAAGGTTGGGTGATCCTGAAGGTAACCACGAAATCATGCCCTCCGCTATCGACCCGGCGGGCAATATTCAACCGGTAATGGCCTTCCGGGTGGGCAATGGCAATCCCGACATCGCTTTTCAGATGTTTCCAGGTCACCATTTTCAGGCGTTCGTCCCAGCGGTAATGCCCCGGTGCCGGCCAGGCGTCTCCAATATCTCCAAACAAAACCAAACTGAACCAATCGCCGAAAACCGGGATTTCGCTGCCCAGAATTTTGGAATGAATGCGGTATTCCAGATTCACCAGCAGGAAGGAATTCCCGACCAGCTCTTTGTAGCGAAATCCTCGCAAGGTGCTGATGCCGCCCAGTTCGAAATCTTTCTGAACCGGCAAGTTCCCCTCCGAGGTGCCTGCCATGACCCGAATATTTAAATTTTCTCCGGTGGAGACGGGAAGAAAATGCCGAACTTCGGCCAGATAGCGTTCAAACCGGTAATCGCCGCCCAGCTGATCGGAAGTTATTTCGGCACTGAGGCGCGCGTACCAACCGGTAGTGGTAAAACTAATGTCGTCGCGGGTGTCGAAATACAACTCGGCGTAAACGGAACGCATGTTCTGTAAGGCGGGATCGAGTACCAGAGCCGGACGGAATTTTTTCCTGCCCCCAAAGAAAGACCAATTGGTGCCCACCGGCATGGTTTCGTAATCGTCATTGCGGTACTCCACCGTTGCCCGAAGATAGGGGGTCAGGTTCTGGCTCACGTGCACGCTGTAGCCCTGCCGCCGGAAATAATCCATGAAATCTTCCCGCAGAAACAGCGCAGCCAGGGTGTTCTCGAAATAAGGAATACGCCAGAGGTCTTTCGTGTCGGTCAAATCGTGGATTTCAAATCCCAACTCCAGACGATAATCCAGCGGATCGATGAACCAGCGGTCCAGCCCGACCTGGAACCGCCATTTGGCCGATTCAAAACCGTATCCCAGAAAACCGTAAAATGAGAAATGTCCCACCTCCGGTACCATTTTCTTCGGAACCTGAAGTCCAAGAAAGATCCCTTCCACACGATTGTACTTGAAAACAACGCGGTTCACATTTTCACCCAGCGGTAAAGTGCCGTACTGATCCCTCCGAATCTGACGACGGAATTCCCGGGTGATTCGAGCATTTTTCCCGATCAGATTTTTCACATTGGTCTGCAGCATCTCGCCGTCCACCTGACCGTTGTCGTACACTTCCACCGCGCCGCCCACACTGGTAACGTTGCCATGCACCCGGCCGGTGTTAAAAACCTCCACATTGCCCCAAATAACCAGGACATCTCCGTTCACTTCACCCCGGACCTTCAAGTTGCCGTTGATGAGCATCACGTGTCCGTTGAGCACCTCACCCGCTTCAATAACCGTGTCATCAAAAAAACGGAAAACCTGCTCGTCC
This sequence comes from Calditrichota bacterium, assembly GCA_024276455.1. Taxonomy (GTDB): domain Bacteria; phylum Calditrichota; class Calditrichia; order RBG-13-44-9; family RBG-13-44-9; genus JAJRXE01. Next base: position 11,098 of record JAJRXE010000006.1, on the reverse strand, counting down.
TTTTCGATTCGTAAATATTTTTCCTCGGCGCTTTTAACGATCTCGTCCCGGTCCGTCTGCGCGGATTGGGCAAAAAGTGGCAAAATAAGAAGGGGAAAAACAAACAGGAAAGTGCAAAACCAGAGGTACGTTTTTTTCATGATTTTCCTCCGTAAAGTTCGCACCCATTGAATACGTAAGCGGTATTAAATTGTTACATTGAGCAGAGAAAAAGCAAGAAAAAAGCGGAAGGTGCTTTTTTTCCCGGTGGTTACGAGCCGGTTCATTCGGCCGGTGGGTAAACAACTTTTCCTTTCCCAAGAGCCATTTTTCCCAGAAACGGTTCGATTCAACTTTCTGGTAAGGCAAGGAATCATTACGCGATTCTGCACGGAAGAACCAGCCGGTCTGGTTTCAGTCTCATCGAAAGAGCGAACGGCGAAAGCGGATTGGTGGATTGAACCTCCCCCTTTCGCCGTTTCGAAGCAAGCAAACTCTGTGGCACGACCTACAAAAAACCCCGACAAAGTCGGGGTCGTGTAGCGTTCCCTCCTCTCCTGGTGATTAACTCACCTTAATCTCAATTTCCTTCGGTTTGGCCTCCTCAGCTTTAGGCAGATGGATGGTCAACACGCCATCCTTGTATTCCGCATTGATTTTGTCTTCCTGAATCACCGTCGGGAGCTGGAACGAACGGCAGAATTTTCCGTACACCCGTTCGATCCGATGGTAATTGACGTCCTTTTCTTCCTTTTCCTTTTTACGCTCGCCTTCCAGAGTCAGCACGCCATCTTTGTAAGAAATGTGAATGTCGTCCTTTTTCATTCCCGGCAATTCCGCCTTCACCACAATTTCATCCTTGTTTTCCACAATGTCCACATCCGGGTACCAATCACTGACGGCCATTTCTTCCTGATCCTCGGCCGGCAAATTTCCAAAGAAACGATCGAAAATACGATTCATTTCTTCCTGCAGACTCATCAAATCCCTCATCGGACGCCAGCGTACGATTGCCATTGCTCAACCCTCCTCCTTTTTTGACCCGCCTTTTAGCTGTACAACTGGCATGCCAACTGTAACACATTAATCTCTAAACACAATAATAACAATTAGATACGATTTTTTTAATCCTCTGCCGTTGCAGATAAACGGTAATCCAACCGAGGAAGCATGGCTCAAATTGGCAGACATTCTGAAAAATTTTCTGCCACGCTGCAAAAGATTCACAGCTCCGATTCAAAAATGTCCAGCTGGTTTTCCAGCATGTTCTGCAGCATTCGGGCGTTTTGAATGGCTTTTCCCTGAGGATGGTTGTTGAAGAAAAGGTAGGTTTTGTGGGCCTTTTTCAGAATCCGGGAGATGTAGATGAGCCAGTCTTCCAGTTCCTGGCGGGTGTAGAGGTAATTGTAACGGGTTTCGTTGGTTCCGGACCACCATTCCTGCCGATTGCGCCCGTGGAAACGCACGTACCCGAAGCCAGCGGTAACCACGTCCTGCGGCGGTAACAGTCCCCGCAAACGAGGTTGATCCACATTGACGTAATTAATGTTGTGGTCGCGGAGAAAATCGTAGGTACTCGGCTCATTCCAGGTCCAGTTCCGAAATTCCACAAAGAGGGGGTGATCTCCGGTGAGTTCCCGGGTCTCCGCCAGATAAGCCCGATTCTCCGGGGTGTTTTTAAACGAATAGGGAAATTGGGCCAGGAAACCGGAAAATTTACCCGCCTCTACCAGGGGGCGAACCGCCTCTTTCAATTCCTCCAGCGACTCCCGATTTTTCTGGCGCAAATGGGTGGTTTCCTGATGCACTTTTACCACAAATTCAAAATCGGGCGGCGTTTTTTGCTCCATCTGGTAAAAAACCGCCGGATGGGGAATCCGGTAATACGTGGAGTTAATCTCCACGCCTTTAAAATGTTGGGCGTAAAAATCCAGCATCTTCCCTTTGGGAAGATCCAGTGGGTAGAATACGCCCCGCCAGTCTTCGTAGCTGTAACCACTGGTGCCAATGATGTATTTCACGGCTTTTCCCCCGTTAATCGGTAAATCCGAATTTCCGGACCGGGTGTCTTCCAATCCGGTTTAAATACGACCAGCGGTCGGAAATGTTCAGATAGCCCCCGGTAAAACGTTTGCACCCGCCGGAACTCTTCCCGCAGGGGATGTTGCGGAGGCGGTGGTTCGTTCTCCAGGTAGGTCCGGAAAGTCTGACTATTGACAATGAGATATTCCACCCCTTCAGCTTGCAACTCTGCCAGAGTTTTGTGGGGATGGGTAAGCGCTTCCCAGAGGTACGGATCGCGACGGTACTTCTCCCGCAAGGCGGGAGGCAAAGAGGGTTCCTCCAGCACCTTGCGAGCGGAGATCAACCGGTAATTGTTGGGAGCGTTTGCCAGGGCCCGAATCTTTCGCTTGACCGCTGGAGAAAGATAACGACTTCCAGCGCCGTACTGCAGGTAGCGGTTCACATCGATGATGTCCAGATCGTAGTGGTAATGGTCGTAGCAAAGTTTGCTTCCGGCTGGAATCTGCTCGACAATCCAGCGGCTGGCCAGGCGGCGGGTGTCGTCCCGGGTGTGCAGGAAGTTCTGGTACAGCACCCGCGGACCATTCAACAGCAACAAAGCGCCTACAAAATACGGGAAAAGTCGTTCTAATCGCCGGCTTTTGACCCGCTGCCAGAGTATTCCACCAAATAAGAGCAAAGCAGGAAAAATAACCAATAGATAGTCCAGTCCCTTCTTCTGCCAGGTACCCACCAATAAAAAGGTGGGTAAAAACACCGCGGCAAGCGGCGCTTCGCTCAGCCGCCTGAGGCGGAAGCCCAGCAGCAGCAGTCCCAGCAGCAACAATCCCAAGCCCCATTCGCTAACCAGCAGCTGGCGCACTTCCCACAGGTAAGGCCAGGAGGGCGCCTCCCCAAAACTGTATCTGGACTGCGACCAGATCATTTTAAAACCATTCCAGAAGCTCCCGAATTTAAGCAACCAGTAGGGACTACCCAGCAGGAACCCCAGGAGCACGAAAATGCCGGCCAGTCCTGCCCGCCGAAAACGCCAGGTGCGCCGACGCAGGGGCTTCCCTACCAGGAAATTCAGCACCCAGCCTGCCGCTAAAAAACCGGCATTGTATTTGGTGGAAACGGTGAGTCCGCACACCAGCGAGGCGAACAGGAATTCCCGAAAGCTGAGGTCATTTTGCTGGTATTTGGCCAGAAAGTAGAGCACCGTTACGGTTCCTAAAATGAGGAATGCATCCGGAACCATCCAGAAGGTAAAATATTGAAGATTGGTACTAAGGAAGAACAGCAGACTGAGCAGAAAAGCCGGTTTTTCCGCCAGGTAAAAACGCAGGGCGCGGTAAAAGATGAGCAAAGCGGCAATCATGGCCAGGGCATTGAGGGAACGCCCCAACAGATAAAAGGAAGTGGGATCAGAAAGAAACAGAAAGGCAAAATCGGCCGGACTGGCAAAGAGCCCCAGCAAGCGCCCCAGTCCAAAATAGAGGCCAAAAACCAGCGCGATGAGGTAGGTGTAAAAAGTGGGGTAAATGTAAAAGAGCGGTTCCAGGGTACCCCGGGCGCCCAGACTCAGGGCTTGCTTGGCAATGAAATATTCGGTGGAATTGTACACCGCCGGCAATCCGTAGGTAATTCCCCAGAAACGCACCACCACTCCGATTCCCAGGAGCCACAGCCAGTATTTTCGATCGCTGTTCCGTCTCATACGTGCCGCCTCACCTGTTTTCCTTTACCGTTGAACCTTTTGTCAACCGGCGGTAGAGCGCCAACAACCGTTCTTCCTGCGCTTCCCAGATCCAACGCTGCCGCGCCTGCAAACAATTTCGGTGGAGGCGTTGCCACAACTCCCGGTCTTTTAACAGGCGACTCACCGCCCGGGCTATGGCCTCCGGAGAATGGGGTGGCACCAGCACTCCCACCTCGAACTCCTGCAGAAACTGCCGAAAGGTGGGAATATCCGAAGCAATCAGCGGGGTACCGGCCGCCACGTATTCAAAAAATTTATTGGGAGAGGCATAACGGTAATTGGTGCTGTCCGGCTCAAACAACACCACTCCCACCCGCGCTTGCCGGGTAAGTCGCAGGACGCGATCCCAGGGCTGCATTCCTTTGAATTCCACCCGCTTCTGCAACCGCCACTCTCGCACCAAGCGGCGCAGGTTCTCCTCAATTTCTCCGCTGCCAACCAACCACAGCCGGGCGTCTTCAATTTTGGTCAGCGCCCGGAGGAGTTCCGGCAAACCACGGGCGGGTTTAAAGATGCCCTGAAAAAGCACCGTTCCCTCGCGTCGGGAACTATTTGGCAACGGCGAATCCTCCACCTCCCGACGACGAGGGTAGTTGTAGAGCACTATTCCCGGCGGCACATGCCGGTAGGTCTCCCGGTAAAGCCGATCATGAAATTCGTTAATGGTAATCAAAGCGTTTGTGCGGGGCAACAATCGCCGCTCGGTGAATCGCCAGATCAGGCGGCTGAGCGGTTTCTTGCGGAAAACTGCCAGATCGCGGCAGAATTCGTGGGCGTCGTACACCAGCGGTCGTCCGGCTTTTCGGGCGGCCGCCAGCGAACCGGGGAGCACCCAGAGGTCGTGAGCATGCAGCACCTCGAAAGTACGGGTTCGCAAAGCCCGGTACACCTTCCAGTTGAAGAGCAGGAAACGCAGAGGTCCCCTTGCCCAGCGCGGCAGGGTCAGGCGACGGATTTCCACGCCTTCTTCCAGGCGGGTCTGTGGCTCCGTACCGGCAGTCCGTTCACCCAGAATCTCCACCCGGTAGCCTGCCCACCGGGCGGTGAACGCCTCGTTAAACACCCGCCGCTCGTTCTCGCAGGGACTTAAAATGGTGTGGACAATCGTTGGCAACCTTTCTCCCCTGTTTGGAAACCCAGTTTTTTCGCGCCATGACGCCGCGCCGCAAAACACCACGCTGAATTTAAAAACCCTAATTTCAAATTAATCAGTTCGTTACCAAAAAGAAAATTGGAGATTTTTACTTTTAATTCCCGGATATTTATTTGGAAATCCGGCAATTTCTCCCACTCTAAAACTCCACGGTCAGAGTGAAACGTCCGGAAGGCAAACGGGGAATCATCAGCCGGTAAACTCCCGGCGCCGTTTCCTCCTGGCGCAAATCATTCCCTTTGACCCGGATTTTTTTTCTTCCCAGCAATTCCAATGCAAAGCCTTCCAGAGAGAAATCGCTTTCCAGCACAAAAACCGCCCAGCGTGCCTCAATCCGTTGCTCAACCAGACGGACCTGCTGGCGAGCTTCCCACCAGCGAAGCAGACCTTCCAGATGGTTCTGATAAAAAGATTTTCCCTCCGCCCATTCCATCAAACGATTCCAGGAAGGCCGAAAGACTGCTTCGGCCAGATTACTGGGATGCCAGAGTAGTTGTAGCATTCCCCCAACCGATTCCACTTCCCGGGCAATTTGCGCAAAGTTCTGCCAGCTTTCCTCCGGCGATTTTCCCGATATCCAGGGGTAATCCATGAGCGCGAAAGGGATTTCCCAGAAATTCTTTCGGGATTTCATCGGCGGCTGAAATGGAAAACTGGTGCCCGCCCGAAACCCCAACCGGTGATTAAAACCGCAGGAAGCATCGTAACGGAATTCTTCTCTGGCAAAGCGTTCCCAGGCTTCCGGAAACCGCAAGCGAAGAAAATGCTGTCGCACCCCTGCAACCGGTCTGCCCAGTACCGCTTCTAACACCGCTTTTTCCTGCCTCAGCCGCGCCGGCTGTTCGAAGGCGTATTTGCTGCTGTGCAGGCCGATTTCGTGCCCCCCGGCAAGCAATTCGTCCAGTAATTTTCGAAAGCGCCGCGAGCGCACATTGTACCGGTAGCTCCAATCTTCCCGGGCGCGCGCCAGAAAGAAAAAAGTCGCCTTCCAGCCCAGGTCCCGGTACTGCTCCTGCAGTTGCGGGAAAGTCCAGTAAGGATCCTGCTCTCCCCCCATTCGAGCAATTCCCCGCTCCAGTTCTTTCAAACGCCCCTCCAGTAGAAAACGCAGCAGGGTTTTCGGGCCGTAGGCCCGGGTGAGATCCACATCGTGGGAAATGGTAAAGGCGAACAACTTCCCTTCCGGCCAGGGCAATTTGCGCAGGAAAATCCCCTGCCGGGCGAAGACCTCTTCCTGAACGCTCTGTTGCCACTCCCGGGCCAGCTGGTCCAGCCAGGGTGTTCGGTCCTTTGGGGCAAATTCTGCCTCCTGCGGCGGAGCATCCTCGTCCCGACAAAAAGCTGTTTCCGCCCGAACCTCCTCCAGCTCCTTTCCAGACAATCGCAGAATCCGGTCCCGGGGAACGGTCTCCGGCAGAGATTCTCCTTCCGGCACGGCCACCCAGGCACTCTTGTCCAAGCGGTCGCTCACAAACCAACCCAACTGCTCCGTTAACCGGCGCAACAGCGACGGGACCAGATCATTTCGGGGATTTTTCCATTGAATGTAAATTTGCATGACCGTGTCGGTTTGATTTTACCAGCGTTTTGCGGCGATCCTTCTTTCCGTACGGAAGAAACCCGAGGTTCCGTTCCGCTCTCAACCGGTGGGTCGTTCGCCCAGTAGAAAAGACAAAGCCGCCGCAATGAATACGATGACAATTCCCAACGCCACTCCGCTCGCCGTTGCCGGAATTCCCGGGAAAATGGAAAATAAGGAAGCCACCACCAACCCAAGAATGAAATAGAACGTTTCCTTCGGGTAATGTTGCAACAACACATCGATCACCTTAGCAAACGCCCAGATGCCCAGCGCAATTCCGATTCCCAGGAACGCCAGCGGGGCGATTTGCAAGGTTTTCACCGCCCGAATGATGACATCGTACACGCCCAACAGCACCAGCATAAACGAGCGACTGATGCCGGGCACAATCATCGAACCGCCGCTCAGGAACCCGGCGAAGATGAGTTTCAAAGCGCTCCAGAGGGTTAAAACAAAGGCAATCTCACCGGGATCGGCCGGCTTCTCCAGCCGATGAGACAACACGGTAAAAAAGGCAATCAGTACCGCCCCAAACAGAAAGGTGAGCACGGAGGCCCCGTTTAATTTCATGTCCGGATGGGTTTTGTAAATCGAGGGAATGGAGCCGGCAATTAACCCAATGAAAAAAAGGTAGGTGTAGATGCGGTGATAGGTTAGCAAATAATCCATTACCCAGGAAAGCGCCAGAATAGCCACCACCGCACCCAGACCAAGCTTCAGCAAAAAGGTCAGGTAGGTACGCCGTTTTGCCCGATTTCCGAAAAAATTCCCGATAGCGTCGATGAGTTGCTCGTAAATTCCCAACACCACCGCCATGGTGCCGCCGGAAACTCCCGGAATAATGTTCGCCACCCCTACGACCATGCCTTTCAGAAAAAGAATCAGGTTTTCCCTCATAATTCCCATCCTTCCCTTCCGATTAACGGTACAAAATTGCGGAATTTCTGGTACGTAATCCGGACTTCGTCCTGTTCCCGGGTCGCCACCACTAACTGCACCTCGTCGGCACTGCTGACCGGGATGAGCAGTTTACCCCCGTCTTTCAATTGCTGCAGCAGGGTTTTCGGAACTTTGGGCGATGCGGCCGTCACCACGATGCGGTCGTAAGGGGCATGCTGGCTCCAGCCCAGGGAACCGTCGCCGGTACGAACCGCGATGGTGTAATACCCCAGTTGCTCGAAAATTTCCCGGGCGCGCCAGGCCAACTCCGGCACCCGCTCGATGGTAAATACTTTGGCACCCATGGCGGCCAACACGGCGGCCTGGTACCCGCTTCCCGTACCGATCTCCAAAACCTTCTCGCCCCCGCTGATCTGTAGAAGCTGGCTCATGAAAGCCACCGTGGTAGGATGCGAGATGGTTTGTCCGAAACCGATGGGCAGGCTGCGACCACTGTACGCCTGGTGGGCCAAACCGGAATCCACAAAGCGATGACGGGGCACTTTTTCCATGGCAGCAATCACCCGGGGATCGGTAATGCCTGCTCCCACAACCAACTCTGCTACCATTTTCTGACGAAGCGATTCGAACATCCGTGAAATATCCGTTCCTTTACCAGTAAGAAGATCAATCCCACAAAATTTAATGTATCGGGAATATTTTTAATAGAACTTTTTTGATTATTGTAAATGGTGGGAATGGGGACATGAGCGATGCGGCGGCGACGCCAGCCGGTTCGGATTACCAGTTCGCTCTCCAGGTGGAATCCGTTTTCTCGCAGAGGAAATTCTTCCAGCAAACGGCGCTCAATCAGGCGGTACCCACACTGGCTGTCCCGCACCAGTTGACCGGTTAACAGCGAGATAATGAGCGAGGTGAGAGTGTTAGAAAGGATTCGGTGGAAGGGCATGATGCCGGGGGTCCGTTTTCGGTAGCCCAGTACCAGGGCAGCGGTGCGACCCCGGTAAACCTCCAGAAAACGGGGAATGAACTCCGGCGGATGTTGCAGATCGGCGTCCAGGGTAACCACCACATCCACCGGGTGCACAGTGGTAAAATACCCAAACCCGCTCTTCAAAGCCGCCCCTTTTCCGCGGTTTTCCGGATGGCGCAACACCGCTACTTCCTTAAACCGCTCCGGAAGCACAACAGTCGGTTGAGAACCGTCGTCCACAATTAGCACCCGGTAATCCAGTCCCCGGCAGGCAGCGGACACCCGATCCAGGAGGGCAGACAACACAGCCGCTTCAGGATTGTAGGCGGGAATCAGAATTCCCACCCGAATAGGTCGCCCTTTTTCCTTCAACCCGCTTTCCCTTCCTGCTTAAAAGTACGGAGCTTGCGGAATTGCTCGCCAACCCCAAGGGTAAACAAAACAGTACGTTTCCTGTTCACGCTTACCAATTGAAAATAAGAATCCGGCAACGGCAAAGAAAACGGAATTTCCTCAATTTTCAAGGCATTTCTTCAGGAGTTTTTCCATGCTCCACATTTTTGCCCCCACTGAGCGGGAAATCCCCACCGGGGAGGGGTAAAAAACGAAGAAGGGGAATCGTTTTCGATTCCCCTTCTTACCGTCGGAGCGACTGGATTTGAACCAGCGACCCCTACCACCCCAAGGTAGTGCGCTATCCAGGCTGCGCCACGCTCCGAACTCAATGCGGCAAAAATTTAATAAATCTACTCCTGCTTGTCAATAGTTTTCATTTTCTTCTTACAGCATAAAAATTACGAGCTTAGAAAAAGAAAGTTCCCTTCCGATTAACCGCTTCCGCCCGCCAAAAGAACCGTTTCACTCCCCTCATTCGCCCGTTCAAGAAATAATCGGCAAACAACCGAAGCGCTCTTTTAAAGACGTTAAAACAGGCGTGTTAGCTCCAGATGCAACGCCACATCCGGACTATTATCGTAATAGAAAATATTCTCTAAAATTCCGATGCCAAATGTCCAACCGGAAGAATAATAGTGTTTGTAGCCCAATAAAATTTCCGAGGTTCGCTTGGCAAATTCGTCGTAATCCACCGCCACTCCGCTTTCCACTAATCCCTGAAAAATCCAGGAATGGCGGCTTCCCTTTTTCCGAAATTCGAACGCCAGCAGCATGCTCAAATGCCACTGACGGAGTTCAATACCCATGATTTCCTTATCCCCGTAATAAAGGAAGCCCGCATTGTAATAAATGTGCAAGGGCGACCAGGAATACCCCGTTCCCAGAGAAAGCCCCAGATCAATATTCTGGCTGCCGAACAGGTGCTGGGTGGTAGCGGTGGGGAATTTAATATTCCCGGTCAAAACGGCGCGAAACTTCTGCTTCCGCGAACGGGTGATGGCATAGGTGGCGGAAAAGACCAGATTGCCCAGTTGCCAGCCTGCCTCAGAGGCACCCAGATTAATTCGGGTTCCGGTCTGGGGCACGTAAATATCGACGGCAAACTGATCGCGAGGGAATTTTTCCCTACCGGCCTGCACATATCCAAACGTGTCGTGAAATCCCTCGATTAAGCCGTCCAGAATTCCTCCGGTCAGGTAGCGGACCGGGATTTCGGCCATCACTTCCAGGCGATCTGTGATACCGTAAGCGCCCCGCAGCACCCATTCGTGCACCTCGCCGTCGACGCGAAAGAGGTTCTCTTCGTACAGCCACATGTTCTTCCAGGTGTACTGGAAATGTATTGCCCAACGCCCTTCCGGCACCGTCCAGGGAGGATGGTGCTGAATTCCCACCCGGAGCTGTTGAATGGGCGACTGACTACGCAGCGAGAAAAATCCACCCGCCCGCTCCTCTTGCGCCCGGACATTCCCAATGCAGCTGAACAACAACAAAACTCCCAAAACCGCCTTGCCGAAGATTCGATTCTTTCTCATTTTTAAATGCTTCCCCGAACGTCTATCTAAAGTTAAACTTCCTTTAAATTTTAAGAATCACCCCCGGAACCGCCTATCTGGCACCTGCCAGGCTGAGAATCCTCCCCAGTCCTACCGAAATATAAAGAGGCGATTGCTCCGGGACAAGAAGCAAACTGCCCAATTACCCAACAGTAAAACCATCCATCATGTAGTAACCATTTACCGAAAAAGGAAACCGACCGAAATTCAGGAAAGCAGCCGAGAGGTTTTTTACTGTTTTTCCCCAAGAATTCCGATGCACACCGTGCCATGGGAGAACAAATCAACCCTGATTACCCGCCGGCAGGGCAAAAAGTTGCCCGGGCTCCACCCTGACGACCAGATCAAACTATCCAATTGGGACCAGTAAAGAAAAAGGAGGGTTTGTAACCGAGATTCGCAACGATCATAAATCAGAAAGAAGCCCTCAGCTTTCCAGCAAACGTTGAATTTCCTGAATTTCCATTTTAACCTCCGCCAGGAGGCGCTTCAAATGTGCCGGGTGATCGTGTTGACGAGCGGGGTGAAAATGTTTCAGGCGTTCTTTTACTTCATCTTCGGTGAGTTTTTCCTCGTAAATCAGATAACGTATGTAAAAAATTAATTCCACATCCCTTTCCAGATAGTGGCGGTTCGCCGCTCGATTGCGAATGGGTTTCAGTTCCGGGAAGACTTTTTCCCAGCGTTTAATGGTTCGGTCGGAGAGACCGGTCATCTGACACACTTCCCGCAACGGATACACCAGCTTTTGTTTCGGTGGTTGAATACGCATTGGAAAATCCTGTTTTATTTT
>JAJRXE010000089.1 GCA_024276455.1 Calditrichota bacterium | reverse complement strand
GGACTCAAACCGTTCAAATCCTGCACCACCCGATTGTAATCCAGAATTTGCATTGGGTGGTGGGGGCAAATAACGGGCAAGAAGTAGTGAGACGATTCATCGCCGGTGTGGTGGGGATTTTCCTTCCTTTTAATTTCCCGAACCCGTTGAGCTGCTGCGGAGCGATGGTGACCATCGGCCACGTACAGGTAATCTACCGACTTAAAAATCTCAACGATTTTTCGGATTTCTTCCTCGTCGCTAACAACCCACAAGGTGTGTCGTACACCGTCTTCCCCGGTAAAATCGTATTCCGGTTCCCGACGGGTGATTTCACTCACCAATCGATCCATTTCTTCCCGAGCCCGGTAGGTTAAAAACACCGGTCCAACCTGGGCATTTTGATGCAAAATGTGTTTAACCCGGTCATCTTCCTTCTCGGGACGGGTCAACTCGTGTTTTTTAATAATATCTTTTTCGTATTCGTCCACCGAGGCGGCGGCCACCAGGCCAATCTGTTTATGGGTACCCATTATTTGCTGGTAAATGTAAAAACAGGGTTTTTCGTCCCGGAACAGTACGCCTTCCTCAATTAGTCTGCGGAGATTTTCCGCGCCCTTCTGGTAAACCTTTTCGTCGTAGGGATCGATGCCAGGTTCCAGGTCTATCTCCGGTTTGTTTACGTGTAGAAAGGAATAAGGATTATCCTTTGCCATTTCACGGGCTTCCTCGGAATCCAGAACATCGTATGGGGGGGCGGCAACTTTCGCGGCCAATTCCTTTTTGGGACGCAAACCCTTGAATGGTTTCACAGTAGCCATGCTGTCCTCCGTTTTGTTTAATGTGGCTGCAATATATTGGAAAGAAGCGATTGAATCAATATCAGAATAATTTTGTGCGTTTTGTAACGTTCATCTTCCAGCCTGGGAGCAAAGGAGGGGAAATTGGCTGCCCTTTGGATTGTTGTGCTTCGGTTGGGGCTAAAGAAAAAGCCCGGTGATGACCACCGGGCTGAAAATAGGGAAAAGGTTTGTTTTTTACCTGTTACATAAAGAAACGGTCGCGGTAGTCTTCGATTTCCGCCTTTTCTTTTAATTTCTCGTACCACTGGGAGAAGAATTGTTGCCGTTTCTGACTCAGCAGTTGGTTACGAATAAGCAAACGTTTACTTTTGTAATCCGCTTCATTGAAAGGATCGCGGTAAAGAACCTTGATGAAGTAGTAACCATTGGGGGCTTCCAGAATGCCGGAAACCTTTCCGACTTCCAACTCCAGAGCTGCCGCCACAATTTCAGGCGAACGGCCAATTTTGGGAATGGGGCGTAGCAGGGTAAACGTACCGGTGGTGTCCGCTTTCACCTGCTTGGCCTTGTATTCTTCCGCAATGGTTTTGAACGGAATACCTTGCTTCACCTTCGATGCAATTTCCTCGGCCAATTTTCGGGTTAACTCTTTCCGCTTCTTCATTTTTACGCGATAGGCCACCGCATTTTTTACCTCCTCGAAGGAACGATAGGTGGGAGGTGTAATTTTGGTTAATTCAAAAACAACGTACCCCCGTTCCGTCTGGAATACCCGCGAAACTTCATTGACCTTGGCCTGAAAGACCCACTTGGCGGCGTTTGGCAGGGCGCCCAAACCGGGAACGTAACCTTGTTTGGGAAAATCCGGAATTTCATGAATGGTTACGTGCAACTGCTCTGCGGCTTTCTCAAAACCTTCGTCCTGGGCGTATTCATGAAAATTGTCGGCTGCATCGCGGGCTTCCTGAATGGTTTTCGCGCTGGGGGAGTATTTCAGGAGAATATGGGCAGCGTGGACTTTCTCCACCCCTTTCTCTTTCTTTTTGTCAATAATTTTGATGACGTGAATACCGAACTGGGTTTTTACCGGCCCGACAATGTCTCCGGGTTTACCGGCAAAAGCGGCATCGGCAAACGGTTTTACCATACTCTTGCGGTCAAAATATCCCAGATCGCCGTGATTTGTCTTCACGGAAGGATCTTCCGAAAACTCGTCGGCCAGCTCTTTAAAATCCACCCCGTTCTTGGCATCCCGGATGAGGTCTTCGGCCAGCTTCCAGATGCGGGCGGTGTCCTGCTTGGTAGGTAGGGTGGAGAATATTACATATTTAACCGACCGTTTTTCCGGAACTTTGTAATCTTCTTTGTGCGCCTCGTAATAACTTTTGAGTTCCTCGTCAGAAACCGAAACGTCCTCCTGACTGAAAGCGGCGAACGGAATCTGGAGAAATTCCAGTTTTATTTTCTGGTTTTGTCGGATATATTCGTCTTTTATCTCTTCTTCGGTGACAATTACCGAGTTGGAAATCAGGTTTTGTAATTTCATATAGGCAATTTGTTGCCGGTAACGATCCTCCAGGTAAATGAGCTGATCTTTCGGCGCATTGCGAACCGCTTCTTGCCATTTACGAATATCGAATTTTCCATCGGTTTGAAAATTGGGGTTTTGGGTAATGTCCTGGGGAGGATTTTCCATGATGTAAAGGTAAATTTCCCGGGGAGATACTTTGATTCCCAGACGTTTGATCTCGTCGCCCAGAATAATGCTCTGAACATATTCATTCCACACTTCGTCACGAAGTTGCTGAATCCGATCCTCGTCCGGGGCCTGCCCGGTGCGTTCTCTCTCCTGGATGTAGGCACTCTGGATCGCACGCTGGAAGTCCTGTATATTAATTTTTCGCCCGGCAATCTTTCCCACCACATTGCTGCGGCCCTTAATACCGGTAATGTCCATTCCCCATTCGAAAACCATCAGACCGACAAAAGCGATTACCAGGATCCAGATGAAAATAAACGTCATTTCGCGAAGTTTGGTCATCATAAGGCAAAATTCTCCTTGTCCTATTGTTGATTTCTTTCAACACAAGCGCAAAATATAAAGGTTTAACCCTTAGAAATCAAATGAATTTCATAAATTCGGTTAATCCGCAGGGAAGGGGGATTCCAGAATTACCCGGTTTAACCCGGGGGACTGTTCAACCGGCTTTGACCCCTCTGCAAAAAATGTTGGCAAAGGGAACAGAATCAAAAAATGTGGCCAGTGGTTGGTAGTGACGGGAAAATGAGATCGTTCAGAGATAGAGGGAAATATTCAGGGAGGGAACCTTAGCGCTAATGGTTCAATTCAGGATAAAGGAGGTAAGGGTAACCAATTTAATCTGCCATTGCCCTGTGGATTTTCAGGTCATACATTTGAAGAATAGTTTGGAAAGGGATGGAGCAGGAAAAATGAAAGAGGTGATTTCGGCCAGCCGGCGTACGGACATACCGGCGTTTTATTTAAAATGGTTCATGGAGCACATTCAGAAGGGGTTTATTGAGGTGACCAACCCTTTTAACCGGGCTCAAGTCCGGAAAGTCGATTTGTCCCCCCGCAAAGTGGCGTGGATTGTTTTCTGGTCCCGTAACTACGGCCCTTTTTTGAAACATTACCGTTTTTTTGATTATTACCAGCTGTTTTTCCATTTTACCATTAATCCAGCCGACCGCTGGCTGGAACCGGATATGATTCCTCCTCAGGTGGCCTTCAAACAACTGGAAAAACTGGTGGAAATTTACGGACCCGATCGTATTACCTGGCGATACGACCCCCTTGTTTTCTATCAGGTGGGAGAGGAGGTTCGTTCTAACCACAATATTAATGTGTTCCGGGAATACGCCCGGATTGCCGGGCATCTTGGAATTACTCGCTGTTACACCAGTATTATGCACCCTTATGCAAAAATATACAAAAGAATAAAAGATCGCCCGGATTTTCGATTCCGGGAGCTCTCCGAGGAACAGAAAAAAGCGATTCTGCAGGAGATGGTGGAAGTCGCCTCCCTGTACGGGGTTTTCGTTTACAGTTGTTCCAATCCCGACTTATTGAAAGTGGAGGGGGTAAGGCCGGCTCACTGCATCGATGGGCGTTTATTGAATCGACTCGGGGTTGAACGGGTAACCGAGCGCCAGCATCACACCCGGCCGTATTGCGGATGTACTTTTTCGGTAGATATCGGGGATTACCTCCGTACTCCCTGTAAATATCATTGCCTTTATTGTTACGCCCGCCAATAACGGCCTGTACAGTAACATTGTTACAACATGCAGGGGATTTGGGTCTAAAGTTTTTTGAAAGAATGCCCTTTGGGCTTTATTTTTAGGCCGCCTTTGAAAACTAATTAGAAGTTCGTTCGTAAAATAACAAAGTTGTGAAGAGGATGTCCCAAAAACGTTTTGGAATAAAGAAAGCCGGAGTGCATTACTTCAAAAAAAACAAAATATTGCTGGGCAAATGTAAAGAGTTACCGGCTTGATCCGAAAATTTTTATTCTTTTGCAAATAATTGTTTGAGTTGTTATATTAGCAGCTTGATGTATATAATATTGCAAAAAAACTTAAATTTATATCGGTTTTGTAGAACATTTTAAACGTCATAAGGAGGATGTGGTATGGCACACAAGAGAGTCTATTTCTTCGGAGCCGGAAAAGCTGAAGGTCGCGCGGATATGAAGGACCTTTTGGGAGGTAAGGGTGCAAATTTGGCCGAGATGACCAATCTGGGAATTCCTGTACCGGCCGGATTTACCATTTCTACCGAAGTTTGCATCGAATATTACAAAAACAATCAACAGTTGCCGGAAGGCCTGGAAGAAGAAGTGTTGGACGCATTGCGCCGGGTGGAAGAGGTGATGGAATCCAAGTTTGGCGATCGAGATAATCCGTTGTTGGTGTCGGTGCGGTCTGGTGCCCGGGTGTCCATGCCCGGTATGATGGACACGGTGCTGAATCTGGGATTGAATGATGAAACCGTGCAGGGACTGATCAAGAAGACCGACAATCCCCGTTTTGCCTACGACAGCTACCGACGCTTTGTCGCCATGTACGGCGATGTGGTGCTGGGAATGAAGCCGGAGAGTAAAGACGATGTGGATCCCTTCGAAGAAATTCTGGAAGCCAAGAAAAAAGAGCGAGGTGTTCAGTACGACACTGAATTGACCGCGGAGGATTTAAAAGAGCTGGTACAGGAATTCAAGGATGCCATTAAACAACGTACCGGAAAACCTTTCCCCGAAGATCCGTACGAACAACTTTGGGGAGCCATTGGAGCCGTGTTTAGTTCCTGGAACAACGAGCGGGCCATTGTTTACCGCAAAATTAACAATATCCCCGACCACTGGGGGACCGCGGTAAATGTGCAAAGTATGGTTTTTGGTAATATGGGCGACGATTCCGGTACCGGGGTGGCATTTACCCGCAATCCGGCAACCGGCGAGAAAGAACTGTACGGCGAATTTTTAATGAACGCCCAGGGCGAGGATGTGGTGGCCGGAATCCGTACTCCGCTGCCCATTTCCAAACTGAAAGAAATCATGCCCAATGTTTACGATCAGCTGGTGGAAATCTCCGAAAAGCTGGAAAAGCATTATCGGGACATGCAGGACATGGAATTCACCATTCAGAAGGGGCGCCTGTGGATGTTGCAAACCCGGGTAGGAAAACGAACCGGTTTTGCTGCTTTCCGGATTGCCGTGGATATGGTGGAAGAAGGATTAATCAACAAGAAGGAAGCGCTGTTGCGGGTGGAACCGGACCAGTTGAATCAGTTGCTGCGCCCAATTTTTGATTTGAAGCAAAAAGACGCGGCGTTAAAAGAGGGAAAATTGCTGGCCCGGGGGTTGAATGCCGGACCTGGCGCCGCCACCGGTCGAGTGGTGTTTAATGCTCCGGATGCCGTGGAGTGGCAAAAGAAAGGCGAGAGCGTTATTCTGG
>JAJRXE010000088.1 GCA_024276455.1 Calditrichota bacterium | reverse complement strand
GTTCTTCCAACCGTCGGAGGAACTGACCGGTGGGCGAATGTGTCATTCGCATGAGCTCGTCCGGATTACCTTCGGCCACGATCTGACCACCTTTTTCTCCACCTTCCGGGCCCAGTTCAATAATCCAGTCGGCATTCTTAATGACCTGTAAATTGTGTTCAATTACCAGCAAAGAGGCGCCTCCCTGAAGCAGCATCTCCAGCGCCTGGAGCAATTTGGAAATTTCGTCCAGATGCAGCCCGGTGGTCGGTTCATCCATGATGAATAACACTCGGCCCTGGTGTTTTTTAGTCAAATGGGCGGCAATTTTAATGCGCTGGGCTTCTCCACCGGAAAGGGTGGGTGCCGGTTGACCCAGGCGCAGGTAACCCAGACCAACCTTCTGGAGAATCGTTAGTTTGCGCACCAGTGCCGGGTGATCTTGAAAAAATTCCAGGGCTTCATCCACGGTAAGCTGCAGCACCTCGTGAATGTTTTTGCCCCGGTAATACACATCTAATACACTGGGTTTAAAGCGTTTGCCTTTGCAGGCGTCGCATTGAATGTACACGTCGGCCAAAAATTGCATTTCGATTTTAATTTCTCCGTCGCCGTTACACTGGTCGCAGCGGCCTCCGGGCACATTGAACGAGAAGTGCGCCGGCGTGAATCCCCGGGCGCGGGCTTGCGCGGTGCGGGCAAATATTTTACGGATCTCGTCAAACGCCTTTATGTAAGTTACCGGATTGCTCCGCGGAGTGCGTCCAATGGGCGATTGATCCACCATTTCAATTCGGTCCAGGTAATCCAGGCCAATAATTTTGTCGTGGCGTCCCACCCGACCGTTAAAATTTCCTTTTTTAGCCTGGTAGGCATGGTAGAGAATGTCCATGACTAACGTACTTTTTCCGGAGCCGGAAACTCCGGTTAAACACACAAATTGGTTGAGGGGAATTTTTACGGTGAGGTTTTTTAAATTGTGCTCCCGGGCGCCGACGATGGTCAAATAATATTCCGATTTAAGGCGGGGAGGCCGTTTAGGAATCTTCTTTTCGCCCCGTAACCAGCTTGCCGTAATGCCGTTTCCTTTTTTAAGGAGCCGGGAATAGCGCCCCTGAAAAACGATTTGCCCACCCCGTTCGCCCGAAGCCGGTCCCAGGTCGATGATATGGTCGGCGGCTTGACTCATCTCGGGGTCGTGTTCCACCACGAGGACCGTGTTTCCGGCTTCCACCAGCGATCTGAGAATGTGAATGAGCCGGCGGGTGTCGCGGGGATGCAGCCCGATGGTGGGTTCGTCCAGAATGTAAAGCACCCCGGTAAGGGAAGATCCCAGGGCCGAAGCCAGGTTAATACGCTGAAACTCTCCGCCACTCAAGGTGTTGGCTCGCCGGTTCAGGTGAAGATAACCCAGCCCCACATCGATTAAATATTTTAGCCGATTGCGAATTTCCTTGAGCAGCGGTTCCGCAATCTGTTCCTGTTCGCCGGTGAGTCTGAGCTCCTCAAAAAATTGGTAAAGGCGTTCAATCGGAAGCAGGGTGAGTTCGGAAATGTTTTTCCCGCCGATTTTCACAGCCAGGGCTTCCGGCCGCAGGCGTGCACCGTGACACATGGTGCAGGTAAAGTAACTGCGGTACCGGCTGATGAACACCCGAACATGCACCTTGTATTTTTTGGTTTCCAGCCATTCGAAGAAACCGCGAATGCCCGGAAAGTGCTCGTCTCCATTCAAAATTATCTCCTGTTGCTGCGGACTGAGCGATTCCCAGGGAGCGTCCATACGGATGCCGTACTGCGGCGCAATGTAAGCCAGCTCAGTCAGCAAATGGCGGTAAGCGGGGGTGGACCAGGGTGCAATGGCACCGCGGCGCAAGCTTTTGGAGGGATCGGGAATAATTTTTTTCAAATCCAGATCCATCATGTCGCCAAACCCCTGGCAGCCCGGACAGGCTCCGTAAGGATTATTGAAAGAGAATAAACGGGGCTCCGGTGCAATGGCACGAGTACCGCACCGGTTGCAAATCAGCCGTTTATTGAAATGATGAAGTCGATCTGGTTCCCCGATAACGGTCAAAAAACCTTCCCCGGAATGAAAGGCGGTTTCAATGGACTCCACGGCGCGCTGACGGTCGAGCTCCGTGCCACTGCGGAGGCGGTCCACTACCACAAAAGTTTCCGGCGCTGTTAAATCCACTTCCTCCCGGCGCAGATTTTTAATCTTCCCCTTTTGCCAGACCCGCACAAAGCCCTCGGAAAGAAGAAAGTGTCGGGCGATCTGTTCCTGTTGCTTGATCTCGTTCGGCAGGGGAAAGGTAATGTAGCAGGTTTCTCCGGCGGGCAAATTGGTCAGAAATTGTAAAACGGATTGGTTGGAATCCCGCTGGATGGGAGTCCCGCAGTGCGGACAGTGAATCTCGCCGATGCGGGCGTAGAGCAAGCGCAGGTAATCGTAAATTTCCGTCAGGGTTCCCACCGTGGAGCGGGGATTGCCCGAAGGGGCTTTCTGTTGAATGGCAATCGCCGGGGCCACTCCGCTGATGAAATCCACGTCCGGTTTAGGCATCTTCTCCAGAAATTGCCGGGCATAAGCCGAAAGCGATTCCACGTAGCGGCGCTGCCCCTCGGCGTAAATGGTGTCGAACGCCAAACTGGATTTCCCCGACCCGCTGGGTCCGGTGATGACAATGAGTTTCCCGCGGGGAATTTTCAATTCAAGGTTCTTTAAATTGTGGACCCGCGCCCCTTTTATGTGAATGTATTTGTCCATACCATCCTATTTTACGAAACGTTTCTGCGATGTTCCCAATATCTATTTAAAAAGTCCGGGAACTAAACTGAAAAATAAAATTTAAATATTTGTTGAAAATAAATCTAAATATTATTTTTAATTAGGAATGGGCGGGTGAGAACGATTATTATTAGCAGGTGGGGCGCGAAATGAAAACAGACAAAAGAGCAAGATTTAATGGAAATGTTCGCGGCTAATAAGGAAATTTAGGAAACGGACGAAATAAATATGGTGTTAAGAAGAATAAATGGATTCTCCGAGGAAATTGTGACCGAGCAAAAAGGATTTAAAACCCTGTTAGAAGTTCCTACGAATAAGAAGGTAAAAATTGTGAACATTGTTGGGGGGCGAGGCGCCCGGAAGCAACTGGCCCAGTTTGGTATTGGAATCGGGAGTGTCATTAAAGTGAAGAGAAATGCTCCGTTTGCCGGACCGCTGTTGATCGAGAATCAGGGAATGGCGGTGGCGCTGGGACGGGGAGTCGCCGCAAAGATTTTAGTGGAAGAGCTATGAAAATTGCGCTGATTGGACAGCCCAACTCCGGAAAGAGCACCTTGTTTAATGCCGTTGCCGGTTACAAGTCAGTGGCGTCCAATTTCCCCGGTTCCACCGTAAAATATACCCAGAGCAAAGTACATATTAACGGGCAAGTCCACGAATTAATTGACTTTCCGGGAACCTATTCGCTCTCGGCCACCAACGAAGCGGAAGCGGAAATCATCAAATACCTTCTCAAAGAAGGGTTTGACGTGGTGGTAAACGTGATTGACGCCTCGCAGTTAGGCAGAAGCCTTCCGCTGACTCTGGAACTGTTGGAATTGGAAATTCCGGTGGTGGTGGCCCTCAATATGGTGGATGAAGCCAAGCGCAAAGGAATCGAAATCGATGCGGAAAAACTCTCGCAAATTCTGGGGGTTCCGGTTATTCCCACCGTTGCCAGCCACAACACCGGGGTAAGGAAATTGTTTGCCACGGTCAAAAACGTGCTGCGGGACCCGACCTCGGTGCGTCCCCACCACCTCGAAGTCCAGCGGGATGTGGAAAAGGTCATCCGGGAATTAGAAAGTTATTTAGCCGAGAATTATTCACAAAAAATAAAATACCCTCGCCGGTTTTTAGCCCTCAAATTGCTGGAAGACGACGACTATTTTTTGCGCAACGTGGTTGGCAGTGATGGCAGAGATTTGCAGGACCAGGTAAAGCGTTTGCAAAAGAAGCTGGTTCGTTTACGGGGTAAACCCCAGGAAACCATTATTGCTCTGGAGCGCCACGCCCTCGCCATGGAAATTTATCATCAGGTGGTAACGGTTGGGCAACCAAAAATTGGTTGGCAGGAAAAACTGGACAACCTGGTGATGCACAAGTACGGCGGTTATGTGATTTTGATTGTGGTGTTGGTAGGATTTTTCAATTTTGTATTCTATGTGGGATCTTATCTGGAAACGTATTTGTTGTCCGGTTTCGATTGGTTAAATCTGCTTCTGGACCAGCATCTCGCAACCGGTACCTTTGTCCACCAGTTTTTTAAATCGCTCTTATGGGGTATTAGCGGGGGAATGGCCATTGTTTTACCGTATTTAACCCCTTTTCTGGTAGGACTCAATTTCCTGGAAGATATTGGCTACTTACCCCGTATGGCATTTTTAATGGATTCCTTTATGCACCGCATCGGCCTGCACGGTACGGCGATTATTCCGGCCATTTTGGGATACGGGTGCAATGTGCCGGCGGTGATGGCCACCCGGATTTTACCATCACGGACTGATCGGCTTATTGCCGGGGTTATTGCCAGTATGGTGCCCTGCTCGGCCCGTTCTATTGTCATTTTTGGGTTGGTGGCTTATTATCTGGGTCCCCTCTGGGCTTTAATGATTTACGTGTTCAATATTTTGATTATTGCGTTGACCGGAAAAATCTTGACCGGTTTGATGCCCGAGGTTTCTCCGGGAATGATTATGGAAATTCCTTCTTACCGGATGCCTTCCTGGAATGTGATCAAGAAGAAGACCTGGTTTCGGATTAAAGAATTTATCGTCATTGCCTGGCCCATTCTGATTGCCGGAAGTATTGTCCTGGGATTTCTGGAATATTTCCATCTGGATCGTCTGGTGAATCTGCTTCTCTCTCCTTTGACGGATTTGTTGGGGCTTCCTTCCAAGGTGGGCGTCACCATGATTTTCGGAGTCTTGCGAAAAGAATTGTCCCTCATTATGTTAACCCAGGCCCTGGGAACAACCGATGTGATTAAAGTGATGACGACCAATCAGATTTTAACATTTACCGTCTTTATTACCTTTTATATTCCCTGTGTGGCGACCATGGCCGTGTTGAGTCGGGAACTGGGGCGAAAATGGATGTTGCTGACTGTGGGGATTACTCTGGGTCTGGCCATTGTGCTGGCCTGGACTGTTCACATCTTTGGAGTGCTGTTTTAATAATCTTGTTTGGCCCGCCCTTTTTGTCTGGTGGCGACGTTGGGGCTAACAGCGAAGAATCTCCTCTCGGTAAGCGGGAGAACTGCTCCAGTTAATTTCTTTGATTCAAAGAAATCAAGTAAATAAGTTTGATTTTTTGAAATTAGTTATTAAATTCTGGCGTAAAAAAATTCAGGAAGAATGACCAGAAAACTTTATTACCAGGATCCCTATCAGTTCGAGTTTTCGGCTCACGTATTATCCTGCCAGGCGAGAGATGGTCATTTTGTCGTTATTTTAGATCAGACCTGTTTTTATCCGGAGGGAGGTGGCCAGCCGGCTGACCACGGCTGGTTAAACGAGGTCCCCGTGTTCGATGTGCAGCTGCACGATGGCGAGATCTGGCACGTTACCCGCGACCCCTTGCCGGAAGGTCTGGTGAGAGGGCGATTAGACCGACGTCGGCGGATTGATTTCATGCAGCAACACACCGGGCAGCATATTTTTACCCGCAGTTTACAGGAAGTGGGTCACCACTCGACCCTCTCAGTGCATTTTGGGGAGGCTTACACGGCCATTGAAATTGATGCACCGGAGGTTTCCGAAAAAATATTACAACAAGCCGAAGATTTGGCCAATCAGATTGTGCAGCAGAACCGGGCGGTGACCAGCTACTGGTTAAAACCGGAACAGGCGGTTCAGATGGGGCTCTGGAAAAATCTGGAAACGCTCACCAATGTGCGGGTGGTAGAAATAGCGGGTTTTGACCGTTCGGCCTGCGGTGGCACGCACGTTAAGTCGACCGGCGAGGTCGGCTGGGTGAAGATTGTGCAACTGGAAAAAATTCGCGGTCACTGGCGGATTCAACTCAAAATCGGGCAGCGTACCCGCGAGGATTACGCGAGAAAAATCCGCCTGGTACGGGAGCTGAGCAAAACGCTAACCTGTGGAGAGACGGAACTGGTGCCGCGGGTTCAAACCCTGGTAGAGGATTTGCGTCGCACCCAGAAAACGGTAAAAAAGCTGCAGAGCGAATTGATGGCTTACCGGGCGCAGGAAGCCCTGAGCGAAGCGGAACCGCTGGGTGAAGGCCGTTTGGTAATCCGGATTTTTCGGGATGTTCCGCCGGAAGCTCTCCGAGCCTTTGTACAGGAAGTGCTTCGACATCCCGGCTATCTGGTCCTGACTATTACCGTTAACGGGGAAAGCCTGAACTGGATTTTCGCCCATTCCTGGCCGCAAGAACTGGATTTAAAGTCGCTGGTGGAACCGTTCCTTCCATTATTGGCGGCCCGGGGCGGAGGAAAGGGGAATCTATTGCAAGGCGGGGGTGGAAATCCCGCCGGAATTGAATCATTTTTAGGAAAATTAACCAAAAGATTACAGCAGGAGATAGGCGCATGAGCGATATCAAAGGACTGGTGATTCAATCACGTCTGGATTATTTGGAAAGTCTAAACGATCCGAATCTTGTCCGCACGGTTTTACAAAAACTGTCCGAACCAACCCGTCAGGCGGTGGGCGAGCAGGTTTTTCTCACCAACATGTATCCGTTTCGAATATTGCGGGAACTGGACGCTGTGCTGGGAGAGAATCTGGGTCAACCTCTGGAAAACGTCTTCCGGGCTATCGGCGAACATTTTGCCGGCACCATTCTGGATCGTTATTTCTACAATTACGTCGAAACCCAGAATCCGCAGGCATTCCTGGCTCAGATTAAGAATTTGTACCCCTATCTCTGGGATTTCGGACAGTATCTTTACCGAAAGTCCAACAATCATTCCGCTACAGTCCGTTTCGAATATGACGAAGATATTCATAAACAGTATTGTTGGTTTATGCAGGCTTTTCTGAAGAAGGGGGTCGAAATATGTGGTGGCAAATCGGTGAATCTGAGCGAAGACGCTTGCGGAGCCGAAGATGGGGAAGCCTGCGTTTATGTTTTGGAATGGAAATAAATCAAGGGAGGGATTGGGTCATGGTGAGCGGGGGTAAGGTGATATCGACTTAATCGAAATGGGAAAAACGGAATAATGTGCCGCTGGAGACGCCTGTGGAAAACTCTGCGTTTTGATTTTTTGTTGGCAGTAGGAAATTTTTAGGGGAAAAGAGATGGATCAGGAAACAATCTACACCGTGATTATCGGTGATATTAGCAGATCGAAGGAGCTCACGGGACAATCGCGCTACCAAACCCAATTGTTTTTGAAATCGGCCATCGTTCAGATTAACGAACAGTTTGGGGAATTCCTGGAAGCTCCCATGACCATCACCAAGGGGGACGAGTTCCAGGGGCTGGTGTCGAACCTGTCTCGCGGGTACGAAATCATTCAAACCTTAGAACGAATGGTCTTTCCCATTCGAATCCGGTACGGTCTGGGAATGGGGATTATTTACCGCATGGGGGGCGTGTTGCCAATTGAGATGGATGGTCCGGCCTTTCACAAGGCTAATCAGGCTCTGGAGTTGGCTAAAAAGAAGAAAATCGACATCTGGCTGATTTCCGGAAATGAGGTCATTGACAATCTGGTAAACACGGTTTTTATGCTGATTACGGCCATTAAATCCCGCTGGAACGAGCGCCACTACAAGTTGTTCTGGAGTTACCAGGATCTGGGAACTTACCGAGAAGTGGCTGCTCAGGAGAATGTGACGCCGCAAGCCATTTGCGACATTCTAAAAAACATTCGAGCCACCCAGGTGATTGCCGCGGAACAAAATCTGTTAAAATTTTTCAATCAATTCTTTGTGAAAGAAATGTCTGAATCGGAACACGCTACCCAACCGTAAAGTCAATCTTGTTTCCGTAATAACGGTAAAATATTTTAATTCCTCCCACCACTCCGGCCACGGCGGGAAGCAGAAAAAGGGGCGAGACGTGCCCGTTTAACAGGTAAAGTTTGTCAAGAGACTGAGTGTCCACGTTGTAAAGCAGAAGAGCGAGGGCGTTGTTCATGGCATGGGCAACCAGAGCGGGAACGATGCTGTTGGACCGCCAGGCCAGGAGCCCCAAAATGATTCCCAGTAAAAATATTTGAATGTACCAGAAAAGAATCCCGTGAATAATGGTCCAGGCCAAACTGGAATAAATGACGGCCATGGTAACATTGTTGTGCCGTTCGATGGATTGTTGTAGCAATCCGCGGAAAATACTTTCCTCTACAAAGGCCGCCGCAAACACGGCGCCGAACGTTAAGGTTAGCAGATCGGTCAAATTGTTGATTTTCATGGCGTTGGCCAGATTCTGCAGGAATTCGGGAGGGGGAACGATTAAACTCATGAGGCGATCCAATTCATCACCCAGAATCGCAATGCCCAACCCGATGACCACGCTCCAGAAAAACAGGGGCAAAGGGATGGCGTTTAAACGAAAGGCTTTTTGGAAAGAGAGGTTGCGGGAGCGAACATAAGCCATGGGGAGCAGGATTAAGCCCCATTCGCCGAAAACGAGAAACATTTTGGTTGCCAGAGGGCTGGCGACCTGTTCCTCTAAATCCGGAATAAAAACAGCTGCCAGGGCGCTACTAATAATGACGACAACGAGAAAACTGAGCAAAATAATCCCCAGAATCGGAATCGGTTTGGGGAATTCGGAGTTTTCGATCATGCAAAATCCTCTGGGTTTAAAATGTGCACTGTGTTTTGGTCCACTTTTATCTCCTGCTCATTCGGGAGGTGAATTTCGCCAAATTTGTCCGCTATTCCAAAATTTTTTTGATTATTTTGTGATTTCGTAGAGCAGAATGGCAGCGGCCACGGCGGCATTTAATGATTCGGCCTTGCCTTTTCGGGGAATCATGACCTCCAGGTCGGTTTGATTCCGCAAGGCGGGTTGAATTCCGTGCGCTTCGCTGCCGATCAGAAGGGCCAGTTGTTTTTTCGAAGGCAGAGCATCCGGAGGAATTCCGGAATGGGAAGAAGTCGCAGCCACCCGGTACCCCTGGGTTTTCAGGGCCTGAATCACCGGGGTTAAATCTTTCTCGCGTAAGAGGGGAAGGTGAAAAATTGAGCCCATGGAGGAGCGGATTACCTTGGGATTAAAAAAATCGGCCGAGGTTTCGTTGGCCACCAGCAGGGCGGCCCCAAACCAGTCCGCGGCCCGAATAATAGTGCCCAGGTTACCGGGGTCGCTGACCCCATCCAGCAGTACCACCGGATTCCCCGTCCGCAAGGCTTCCGGGAAAGTAGCCTTGCGGAGCGGTTTTTCCACCACCGCTAAAATCCCCTGGGGGGTCTCGGTATCGGCCAGGCGCTTCAGGTTGCTTTCGCTAAGTGTGCGCAGGGGAATGTTTTTCTTCTCCAGAAGAGCGGTTAAATGAGAGGCGATTTCTTTTTGAAGAAATGCCTCCGTAGCAAAGACCACTTCCAGAGGCCAGTTGGTCTTCAAAGCTTCTTGCAGAAGACGCCAGCCTTCCAGCAAAAATTTACCTTCTTTTTTCCGATGTTTGGAATATTTTAAACGGAGATAATTTTTCCAGCTTTCGCTCATGAGGCCGCACTCTGGCTCTGCAAAAGATTGGCTTTACGGTACCAGTTCATGAAGTGATCGCGGTAGATTACCCCGACCAGTTTCTTGTTGTCCATCCGTTCGGTGACGGGAAGCATTTCCGCATCGGTTAAGTCGAATAACCGAATGACGTCGGCCAGCGATTGGTCCGGGTGGACCGGAATAACTTCTTCCTGCACAATGTCTTTGGCGATAAGCAGTGGGTAAACGTGTTCTTCGAACATGTAGGGTCGGATGTCGCGTAAGGAAATGATTCCCACCAATTCTTCTTTTTTATTCAGCACCGGGAAGGCGGAATGTTCCGAATGCCGCATGAGATGCAAAATTTTCGGGAAGGGCGTATCTTCGTAAACGCGGGCAAATTTTCGTTGGATGTGCTGGCGAATGGGAATGCTTTGCAGCAAAGTAAGGTTCCTCCCTTTGAGGATGTAATCGCCGCTCAAAGCAATTTTCATGGTGTAAATATTTTCTTTCATGATGAGTCGGGCTGTCATCGTCGCAATAATGGTGCCCAGCATAAGGGGGAGAATGATCTGGTAATTGTTGGTTACCTCGAAGATGAGCATCAGCGCAGAGAGGGTGGCGTGGGTGGTGCCGGCGATCATGACTCCCATCCCCACCAGAGCGTAGGCACCGGGCGAAGCGGTAACGGTGGGAAAGAAATGGTTGGCCACGGATCCAAAAAATGCCCCAAACGTGGCACCGATGAAAAGAGAGGGAGTGAACAGTCCGCCGGAGCCGCCGCTGCCCAGGGTAAAAGAGGTAGCCAGCATTTTGAAAAACATGAGTAAGAACAGTACGCCGGTGCCCGCCCGGGCCAGCAGCGCGGTGTGAATGGCGCTGTCGTCGAATCCGTAAACCTCCGGGAAAATCAGAGCAATAAATCCCATTAATAAACCGCCTAGCGCCGGCTTCAAATATTCCGGTAATTTCACCTCGTTGTTGAACAGATCCTCGATTCCGTACAGCATTTTCGTAAAGACGACCGCGATTACGCCGCCCACAATTCCCATGAGAAGGTAAAGCGGATATTCGTAGGCACTTTCCAGATAGTAAATGGGTACCTTCAGCACGGGAGAACTGCCGATGAGTTGATGCGAAATGGTGGTGGAAATGACCGTAGCAAAGATAATGGGAGAAAAAGCGTTAATGCTGAAATCGGCCAGGATAACTTCCAGGGCAAAGAGCACCCCGGTAACCGGGGCATTAAACACCGCGGCCAGTCCGGCGCCGGCGCCGGTGGCAACCAGCACTTTCAACCGCTCGGACGACACATGAAAAAACTGCCCCACCGTGGAGCCGATGGCGGCACCGATTTGTACAATCGGACCTTCTTTACCCGCCGATCCCCCGGTACCAATGGTGGTACCGGCCGTGATGGAGGTGACGAAAGTGACCCGCGGACGAATGTACCCGCCCCGGTTGGCAATGGCTTCGATAACCGACGGAACACCGTGTCCCTTCGATTCCCGCGAGAAAAAGTAAATAATTAAACCCACCGCCAGCCCG
The DNA here is from genome assembly GCA_024276455.1 of Calditrichota bacterium. Taxonomy (GTDB): domain Bacteria; phylum Calditrichota; class Calditrichia; order RBG-13-44-9; family RBG-13-44-9; genus JAJRXE01. The sequence continues at coordinate 6,537 of JAJRXE010000088.1, read as the reverse complement.
CCAACGGCCGGAAAGAGGGCTAACAAAAGGTAGCGAGAGATGGGAGAGACCGCAATGCTCAGCGTTTTTACAAAGAAAATGGCGTGAACCCCATTTACCAGCAGGTTCAGAACGTAAGCTCCCAGCCCGGCAAAAATGCCAATTAACGCTGCCAGAAAGAGCATGTAAAAATCTTCCGGAAGGTCGATACGATGGAGGAATTTGAGGATGCGAATCTGTAGCTTGTGACTCAGGACTCTGAGATTCATTGTTCCTGTTCGGGTTGATTTGCATTTAAAATACGGTTGACCAATTCCTGCACTTCTTCTTCGTGTTGCGGAGGTACCAGTAAGAAAACCTCGTTTCCAACCAGGTTAACGCCGCTGAACCCGTAAGCGGTGGCAATTCCATCCATCAAAATCTCGTACGGAATATCCCGATCCCGGAGGATCTCTCCAATCATTTCCGCAAAAGGGCGTCCGGGAATCGGACCGATTTTCTTCCATTTAATTTCCGTCACGCTGGTACCCTAAAATGTTTTTGTAAGTCCGTGAACCCGATCGACATCGAGAATAAAGATGATGCCGTTCCCCGGTTCAGATAGCGGTCCCACTACCTGTTCGATGGCTTTAATCACTTCCTCCACTTGCTTTTCGGGGATTACGGTTAAGATGGTTTTGTTCGCCGGGCGGCTCCCTTGCAGCAAGTGTTTGAATCCGGCAAAGATGGGAATATCCTGGGCCAGAATGGCACCCATTCCCACACTGTCTAAAATGGTAGCACCCTGAATGTTGAGTTCCAGAAACGCCTCTAAAATCTCTTCCAGAAGCTCCTCTTTATTTAAAACGAAAACCAGTAATTTCATCCGGATATCTCAAAAAATTTGTCTTCGGCATTTTTTAGTAGTTTGTAAGCATCTTCGGAATTCTTACATTTCACCAATTGTTCCCGCAAATCCTCTTTGGAAATCAGTCGGGAGATTCGGCTGAGCAAGCGAATGTGCATTCCGGGATTATCTTCCGGGCCGACCAGCAGAAAAATGATTTTGGCCGGAAGATTGTCGATGGATTGAAATTCAACTCCACTGGATTTTATGCCCAGTCCAATGGCAAAATCGGGACAGTTCTTGTGTTTGCAATGCGGAATGGCCACCCCTTTCCCAACTCCGGTGGTCATTATTTTTTCCCTTTCCATCACGGCTTTAAACACTTCTTCGGTGTCTTCAAAGACCTGATTCTGATGGAGCACCTGAATGAGTTCTTTGATTACTGCTTCCTTGGAATCCCCCTCTAACGGGATCTTAATATAATTCGGTTTCAGGACGTCAATTAATTTCATTTTCACCTCCAAGACTATCAAAATACGATATAAAAAGCACCATTGGAAGTCAACTAAAAAATATTTAACCGGAAAAAAAATCGGAGCCGCCTTTTACGCGAAAAAGCCTCTGAAGCGCTTGAACCCTGCAAGGAGCCGGCGGTCAATTCGGAAATGCAGGAATCTGCTTGATTAATCGCTTGTTTACTTTTAACTTGCCATGTTATTTGAAACCGGGAGTTTTGATCGATGAGAACCCTCAATCTTGCGTTAGGACAAATTAACACCATTGTTGGCGATTTCGAGCGGAATTTTGAAAAAATTGTAGAATTTATTGAGAAGGCGAAAAAAGCCGGGGTGGAAATTATTGCCTTTCCGGAATTAAGCATTACTGGGTACCCCCCGGAAGATTTGTTGCTCAAGCCAGAATTTATCGACGACAATCTTAAATATCTGGAGAAGCTGTTACCCCACACCGCCGGCATCACGGCGATTGTCGGTTTTGTAGATCGGGTGGACGACATTTTTAATGCGGCAGCCATTCTGCACAACAAGAAAATTGCCGGGGTTTACCACAAGATCTTTCTTCCCAACTACGGGGTCTTTGACGAAGACCGCTATTTTCAGGCCGGAGAGAAGGTGAAGGTGTTCTCGCTGAACGATATCTGGTTCGGGGTGAATATTTGCGAAGATATCTGGTATCCCGGAGGGCCTTCTCGCGACCAGGCGCTTTACGGAGGGGCAGAAATCATCATCAATATCTCTTCCTCGCCCTACCATTACGGAAAAGCGCGCGATCGCTACCGAATGCTTTCTGTGCGGGCGGCCGACAACGATGTGATTGTGGCTTACGTGAATCTGGTTGGCGGGCAGGATGAACTGGTGTTCGACGGAAACAGTATGGTGGTCTCGGAAGAAGGACGTTTGCTGGCCAAGGCTGGTTGTTTCGAAGAGCAACTGCTGATGGTCACGTTAAATCCGGCCGATGTTTTCAAAAAACGGCTTCACGATCCGCGCCGCCGCAAAGAGAAGCGGTTGGTGGCGGTGGAAGAAAAGGTGGAACGAATTGCTCTGCCACCGCTTCCCCGCAAGGCTCGCAAAGAAAAGCTGGCTTCCGAAATCATCGACTTCCTCGATCCTACGGCCGAAGTGTACCGAGCCCTGGTGACCGGTTTGCGAGACTATGTGCGGAAAAACAATTTTCAGAAAGTGGTGTTGGGCATTTCCGGTGGAATCGATTCCGCCCTGGTCGCCACCATTGCGGTGGATGCTCTGGGCCACGAGAACGTGATTGGCGTTTCCATGCCCAGCTCGTACACCAGCTCCTCCAGCAAAAGCGATGCCCGTTTACTGGCGGAAAATTTAAAAATAAAGTTTTATGAAATACCGATCACCAATCTTTACCAGGCCTACTTGAAGGAGCTGGAACCAATCTTCCAGGGACGGGAAATGGATATTACCGAAGAGAACATTCAGGCGCGCATCCGGGGCAACCTGCTGATGGCCCTCTCCAACAAATTCGGCTGGTTGGTGCTGGCTACCGGAAATAAAAGTGAAGTCAGTGTGGGGTATTGCACCCTGTACGGCGATATGGTGGGGGGATTTTCGGTAATTAAAGATGTGCCCAAAACCATGGTGTACGAACTGGCCCAATATCGGAACCACCAGGCTGGTTTTGATCTCATCCCGGAAAATATTCTGAAAAAAGCCCCCTCGGCCGAGTTGCGCCCCGATCAGAAAGACACCGATTCGCTGCCGCCTTACGACGTGCTCGATCCCATTTTGCGAGCCTACGTAGAAGAAGACATTTCTTTCGAGGACATTGTTTCGCGGGGATTTGAGGAAGAAGCGGTGAAAAGAGTCATTCGCATGGTGGATGGTAATGAATACAAGCGTCGGCAAGCGGCGCCGGGAATTAAAATTACCCATCGGGCTTTTGGAAAAGAACGACGCTTTCCCATTACCAATCGCTACAATCGTTCTTCTTAATGGACGAAAGGCGGTTTTACCTGGTTCGGCGGAGGTCCTTTTTACCACCATGTTTAACTATACGAACCCTTATTTTTAGGTGATCAGGCAATGCAAGCAAACGATGAGAAAAAACACCCCTCTTCCAGATTCCCTGAGGGATTGCAGGAAATATTTCAGGTGGTGCGTTTGTTTTTTGCCGGCAGTTTTACTGAACAAATTTACCAACATTCCCGGCGCGAAGCCCTTGCACAGGAAGATCTCTTCCTGTTGCTCATTTTGGGGGACTGGTTGGGAATTCCGACTTCCGGTTATTTGCAATTGAAGCTGCTTCCCCATCTGGTAGAAAAATTGGAGCAATGGGGGGAACGGGTTTCCCGACCGGAAAGCCAGTTCTGGAAAGAAATGGAAAAATTTGCGCGGGAATTCTGATGCGATTCTTCGTAACCGGAAAAGGCGGAGTCGGAAAATCCACCCTTTCGGCCGCCCTGGCGCTGTATCTGTCCTCCCGGAAATCCACCCTTCTCATCTCGCTGGATCCGACTCAATCTCTTTCCACCATATTTAAACTACCGGTGAGTCACCGCGAAACGATGGTACGGAAAAATCTCTTTGTCAAGGAGATGAACCCCGATTACTACAGCGAGAAATTCCGAAAAAGCGTTTTTCAGCGTCTGAAAAAACTGGATTTAAACGTGGGTTTCTCGATTCGCGATTACGTGGAGGCCGTGCTGGCTAATCCGGCCACCCGGGAAGAAATTCTGGTGGAGTACATTCTGGAGGAGCTGGTGCGTACGGATTTCGGGTTTCTGGTTTTCGATATGGCACCCACCGCTTCCTTCTTCAAGACCTTTTCCATGATCTTTGCCCTGGGGAATTGGATCCGCTTTCTGAAAAAGCAGCGGGAAAAAATTGCACAATTGAACCGGGTGGTTAAAAAGCAAAAAACCGATCCCATTCTGGAAGACCTGGAGTCTATCTATTTGAATCTTAAAAGATTAAGAGATGTTTTAACCGACCATCGTTCTTCCTTTTTTATTGTTTGTAATCCTGGCATTGTTTCTGCAAAAGAAACCTGGAACCAAATTCGTTTTTACCGGGAGATGAATTTGCCCCTGAAAGGCATATTTTTTAATAAAACAATGCATGAAATGTCATGGTGGGAATTCTTACGAAAGGCCGGGGTCGATTTTCAGCCGGCGGAAGTCGAGAGTATCCCGCAAATCACCTTCCCCTTGCTTGCCGAAGAACCCATCGGAATTTCCCGTTTGCAGCCATTAGTCGATCAATTAAAAAAGGAGATGCCGCTTTAATTAAGGGGTTGCGAGAAATTAATCCCCTTTGGGGTAATAATTTTTGTATTTTAGACCAACATTCGGTCACCAGAAAACAGGCAAGAAGAGAAATCTTCGGTTTTGTTCAGGAGAAAGTGTTTGTATCTTTCCGGTTGATTTTTACTGACCGGCAAATAATAGGAAATCAGACGCGGTTAATATAAAGAGGAGCAAGGTGAATGATGCACAGTAAGATGAGTCAAATTTTAGCGCTGTTAATTTTTCTGTTTTCCCTGCTTTTTGCCCAGGGGAATATTGAAAGCAAAATTGAGGCGATTGAAAACGAAATGAGTCGCTTTCGGCAAAAGCAGTACGACGTGATTTCTCAGACCAATTTCGAGAAGGCCCAGAAAGCTTTGAAAGAAGCCAAAAAGAAACTCCAAGAAGGAAAGAAAATCAGCGACATAGAAAAGAAACTGGTGGAGGCTGCGCGCTATTTGCGCCTGGTGAATGATCTGGGACAGCAGGGAGAGATTGTCTTCCGGGCGGTATTGCAGGCTCGCAACGATGCGCTGGAGGCGCAGGCACCGGAGTTCGCCCCGGAGGAATTTAAGAAAAGTGAAGAGATTTTACGCGAAGCCAGCAAACGGTTGGAAAAGGGAGATCTGAATGGTGCCAAAGACCGCGCCTTCAAAGCGGAAGAGGCGTTTCGCCGGGCGGAGTTAATTGCCATTAAAGAAAATGTGGTGGGGAGAGTGCGGGATTTACTCCAGGAAGCCAAAGATCAGGATGTGGAAGAGCTGGCACCCTACACCCTGAACGAGGCACAGAATCTGTATGAACAGGTACTGGTTATTTTGAACGGCGATCGATATGCCAAGAAGGACGCCAGCGAAAAGGCTCAGGAGGCGGAATACCAGGTAAAACACGCCATGTATTTGAGCAAAATTATTAAGAAACTGCGCAAAGACGACAAAAACTGGGAAATGTTAATTCGCGATTTCGAAGACCGAATGGATCATATTGCCGGGGAATTAGGATTTAAAGGGCATTACGAAGCCGGGTTTTCCGATACCGAAAACGATATTGTTCTGGCCATTCAAAATCTGAAAGAAGAAAATAAATCGTTGAAAGAAGAGTTGAAAAACCTGCAGGAAGAAAATGCCCGCCTCTCGGAGAAAATTCAAAAATACGAGCAAACCGTAGTTACCGAATTGCAAAAGAAGAAAGAGTGGGAAGAGAAGCTTAAAAAGATTGAGCAAATGTTTACTCCGGACGAGGCGCAGGTGCTCCTCTCAGGGGACGAAATGATCATTCGTCTGTACGGTTTGACCTTCCAATCGGCTAAGGCGGTTATTTTACCGGAACATTTCAAATTACTCACCAAGGTCATGCGTGCTCTGCGGGAGTTCCCTCACAAAAAAATTATTGTCGCCGGGCATACCGATTCGCAGGGGAACGATGCCTATAATTTAACCCTTTCGGAAAATCGGGCAGCGGCAGTGCGGGCGTATCTGGAAGCCAATATGGCCTTACCGCCGGGACAAATCGAAAGCATTGGGTACGGTGAGAGTCGCCCGATAGCCAGCAATGAAACCGCGGAAGGGCGCCGCCAGAATCGCCGCATTGAAATCATTATTAAATTGGAATCGCAGGCACAGTAAACCGCTACCTCCAACGGTTCGTACGTTTTTGGCCGCCTCTTGGCGGTTGCTCCTTACACCCCGGGTGTAAGGAGCTTAAATATTTTCGGGAATGGTTGAGTCGGCAGCAGAAAGTTTTTAATTTGAACCATTGGTAGTTTGAGTGCTGAAAAGAAAAATCAGGGTACAGAATGAATCTGGATAAAACAGTCGCGGCAAAATACGTGGCTTTAAAAAAAAGGTTGGCGGGATTGCCCAATTTGTTGATCGCCTATTCCGGGGGCATCGATTCTACCGTGCTTTTGAAAGTGGCGGTGGATGTTCTGGGGGAACGAGCCCGCGGAGTGATTGGGGTG
>JAJRXE010000005.1 GCA_024276455.1 Calditrichota bacterium | reverse complement strand
GATCTCGAAACGCATCAGTACGCTGGTATCTCAATTTTTACGAAGGCGGCCGTTACCGCACTACGTTCACCCCGCCGCATTCTACCGGAAGAGGTTCAACTATGGCCGAATTTTCCCAATCCCTTCAATCCCTCCACTACAATTCGTTACGCTTTGCCAGAAAACAGCTGGATTAACATCAGCATCTTCGATCTGTGGGGCCGAAAAATCAAAACATTGGTTAGCGAACAACAATCCGCCGGCTTCCACCACGTACAATGGGACGGCACTAACACCCAGGGCCAGGCAGTTGGCACTGGAACATATTTTTACCGATTGAAGGTTGGGAATAAGGTCCAAACTCGAAGAATGGTGCTTTTAAAATAAATGACGTTTGAACAATTCTTCGCTTAAACGTTAACCCCGGGGGTACTTTTCCGTTAAGGGAGGAATCAGTGAGTTCACGGGATTGGAAAGAGGACGATTTCCCCTTTCATTTACCGGCATTTGTGTTTCCCTGTAACATCTTGCATCCCTGGTAAGCAGCAACGCTTTGACGAAAAAATACAGCGCTCCCGCTCGGTTTAAAGGAGACAGTGGGAAGGTAAGAGCATGTCATATTTGTCGGTTACTCGTAAGCAAACAGGGGGTGAATCAGGTTCTGTCCCCGGAAATAGCCCCCGGCCTTTCACCACCACCCTCTGGCTCGCGCCCTGTTTGAAGGCAATCTATCCAATTCCGGTGCTTCGGGCCTGGAATCCTGGTTTCCCTCCAACTCTGTATTTTCACTGAGTATGTTCGTCCTCTCTGGACAAAGTACCCCGGGTCATTTGTTTTAATTTCCGGTAAAAAGTGGGTTTCGAAATCCCCAGACGTCCCCAGGTTGCTTCCGTCCATTTGGGGCCAAATTTCTCCAAACCCTGTCGCCAGACGATTTCGTTCAAATCCCCCAGGGTCAAGCGATGTTCTAACAAATACTCCAGGAAATTTATTACTTCATTTTTAGTGGAAACCGTTTGTTGCTGGTGGTTCATTTTTCGCAAATCCAGAATTGCCGAGATCACATCGTCCAGAGACACCGATGAAGGATCGGAGGACAAAAATTTAATTCGATCTAAAATAAATTTTAAGGTGCGTACATTTCCAGGGTAATTAAATTCTTCCACCAAAAACTGTTCCGCCGCCGTAGAAAAATTAAGCATGGGGTAAAAAAAGTTGACAAATGGTTTAATATCACCTCGGCGTTCCCTTAAAGGCGGAATTTCGATGTAAAATTTACGCAAACGGGAATACAAATCGCTGCGAAATTTATGTTTATTCACTTTCTCCACCAAATCCACATTGGTCAGGGCAATGATGCGTCCCTGGAAGCGCCTTTTCGTATTTTCTCCCAACCGGGAGAAGGTCCTTTCTTCTAACACTTGTAACAACTGAATTTGGGAATCCGGATCCAGGTCGCCGATTTCATTCAATACCAGGGTGCCCTTCCCGACTACCTCAAAACTACCCATACGATCACCGGCATCGGTGTAGGCTTTCTTTACCGTTCCAAACAATTTCGCAAAAAGCAAATTCTTGGGGTAGGCGCTAATCACAAAGTTAAGGTAGGCCTCCGACCGCCGTTTCGAACTGTAATGAATTGCCCGGGCTAAGGTGTCCTTTCCCACTCCTGCCTCTCCGGTAATTAAAATGACATCATCGGTATCTTTCAATTTTTCGGCCAATTTCAGGATTCCAATGGATTTCGGATCGGCGACAATTACCCCCAGTTTTCGGTAAGTGTTAATCAGTTTTTCGTTACTCTGTTTCTCTAAAAAATGTCCCACCTTCTCTCGCAAATTCTTTACGGCACTTTCCATTTCGGTAACTTCGAGGGGAAAGGCGTTTAAAGCGTAGGCCCGCATAAACACGTCCGAAACAGCGAAGCGGGTTGCAATAACCGCCGGAATTTTAATATTCGATTGCCTGATTCGTTCCAGCACTACAATCCCTTCCAAAGCCGGATTGTTACTGAAATAGTAATTGCGGGGCTTGGTCGGATCCCATTCAATACGCAAATCCATTACCAGTAAATCCGGATGCTCCGCTTTAACCGCATTCATGAAGGTGAAACTATCGGTAAACTGTTGTATTTCCTGCTCCGGGAAGGATTTTTCTACAATCTCTTTCAAATAATTTTCATCGTCTAACACCAGAATCATACGCTTTTTTCCTCCGGTAATTTGCCAAACAACAGCCTGATCTCAAACCGGGTTCCTTCGCAGGGATGAGAGTCAACGATTAGCTCTCCGTAACCATTTAAAAATTCTTTAACCCCGGAAAGCCCGTAACCTCGTTCTTTTCAGGTCTTCCCATAGCTAAATCCGGGTAAAAATATTTTTTCCAACAAATGTTCCGGAATGCCTTTTCCGTTGTCTTGAATCACAATCTTCAGTTCATCAATAGTCGAATTGACCAAAACTTCAATAATATTTTGCCTCTCCGGACAGGATTTCAGATCACCAAACGATTCAACCGAATTTTCTAAAATAGAATAGAACACCTGTTGAAATTTGAGAATTTCATCCGGAAAATATCGGTAAGGAAAATCCACATTGACCCGGGTCCGAAAAATGATATTGGGTTGATTCAATTTGCGTTGAATCTCATCGATGGCAGGTAACAACGCACCACTTACCACATCCGTCTTCGCCTCTTCGATCATATTCTTAAAATCAACTTTTACTTGTAATAACTTTTCTTTGCGCATATTTAAACGTTTGGGAAAAAAAGATGAAAGCAGCGGAATTTTCGTTAACCAGAGATAGTTGCGGGCCAAAAAATCCACGCAGATTAACTGAAATAGTAATCGCCGATAGAATTTTCGCCAGCGGAAGGGCGCTTCTAAAAATTCATAGCGTACTTTCTTTTGCATTAAATATTTTCGGAAAGAGGCAATTTCCTGAGCGGCAGCTTGCACTCTCTCCGGTTGCTTTCTGGTCACTCCGACTAACAGATTGTCCAGCGTCGTTACTAATTTGTGAAACAGAGCTTCACCCTGCAAGAAATTCAGGGTTTCGGCGGACGGAATGCTGCGATTCTGATCGATTTTCCGCCGTAATCGGATGTACAAAATGAAAAAAATCAACAATACCAAAATAATGGGTAAATACTGACCAATCTTGGCGGTGGTTTGTTTTAACCATCGCTTTTGTTCTACCTTCTGGTAAATAGCCTCGCGAAGTTTTAGAAAAGTTTGGGTACTTTCGGGTAATAAATAATTCGAAATTGCAAGGGCTCGCTCAACCACAAATAAGGCCTCTTCACAATTCAACAGATTATTCTTCCGCCTGGCTTCCTCAATCAAGTTCAGACAATGATTTAATTCGTCTTGAATCCGATTTTCTACAAAATACACATAATACACCCGATCATTCACCCCCATTAATCCGGAAGCTCCAATCATCACCCAATCCAGCGTGCCGTCGCGATTCAGATCTGTTTGAAATTGAGGAAAGGCAAACCGAAAGCGCAGTTTAAATTCCTTTTTGTACCTGATATCCGGGTGGTCGATATGAAAAATTTCATACCCTTCAAATAAAGTGGAAAGGAGGGAATAATCTTTATCAAACGGGAACATATCCATTACGTGAAAAATTTCCAACCTGGAATATCGCCAAGTATGTAGATTCAAAACGTACTGTTTACTTTCTTCAAAATTGAGGGCAGAAAGGATCAACAGATGTTCCGGGGGAAAACTCCACATCCGCTGGACCTGTCCCAGTACCTGAAAGCTTTTCACAACCTTTTGAGAAGTCAGATGGTAAATAACAATTTCTGAATATGTAGAATCCCCCTGTTTTTGATATCCGGTAGCGATGATTAAAGAGTCCCCCTCAACATCCGCATACCTAGGGGTCAAAAAGGGATATTGGCTCCAAAGAATTCTCCAATTTGTAAAATTTGATACCCCTTTTAAAGGAATTTCTCCAATTTTTTGTCGATAAATATTCCAGACGGAAACCGCCCGCTGATCGTAAATCACCATTATGGAGTCATTTAAAATTTGAGCATAATAGGAAGAAGAACGTACCGGTATGTTTTTTACCAGTTTGCCCTGGCAGAATATAAGTACTCTTTTTTCGGTTACAACTCCAACGAATTTATTCCCGTAAGCGGTTAGAAATTTAACACTGTCAGGAGAAATTTTTTGTATTTTTTTCCGAAAAGAATATCGGTAAAGTCCCTTAGAATTTCCCAAATACAAAGCCATTCCGTCCCAGCCGGCCCACTGTACCTCGTCAATCCCAACCAAGATTGAATCGTGTTTCTCAAACACCGGATGATCCTTTTTTTGCATCACCGAAAAAGGGAAT
>JAJRXE010000087.1 GCA_024276455.1 Calditrichota bacterium | reverse complement strand
GTGATTGCCGTGCCCTGCGATGTGTCCAAAGCGGCTAATCTGGAGCGCTGGTACCGGGAAACGGTAGAACAGCTGGGCGAGGTGGACATTCTGGTCACCAATACGGGAGGTCCGCCGGCGGCACGGTTCGAGGAATTGAGCGAAGCGCAGTGGTACGCCGGAATCGAATCCACTTTAATGAATGTGATCCGGCTCTCGCGACTGGTGATTCCCCACATGAAAGCTCAAAAGTGGGGCCGCATTATTCACATTACCTCACTGGTAGCCAAACAACCGTTAAGCATTCTGGCCATCAGCAACACCATCCGGGCCGGGCTCTCGGCTTTGACCAAAACTATGTCGAACGATCTGGCGCAATACAATATTTGTGTTAATGCGGTGCTTCCGGGACACATTTTCACCGATCGACAAATTCATCTGAACCAAATCAAGGCGAAAGAGCTGGGCATCACTCCCGATGAGTACGCCCAGCAGGTGCAGCGTGGGATTCCCATGAAGCGCTACGGCAAACCGGAGGAAATCGGCGAGGTGGTGGCTTTTCTGTGCAGCGAACGGGCCAGTTACGTGACCGGGGTTTCCCTGCAGGTGGACGGAGGGCTGATTCAGAGCACCTTTTAACCATGAGAGGTAACCCTAAATCGCAAGTTCGAATGGCCATTTTGAATTTCTGAAATCCGGCCGTATTGTTATTAGCCTGCGAAACATACGAATAATGCGAATAAAAAGAAATGAACACCTGACTTCAGCCAGGCGGGAAAAAAATCATAATTCTTTTTTATTAAACCGTTTCAACGGTTTTTGTCTCGTGAGAATTGAATTACTGGTAATTTCTCAACCTTTCCCAAAACCACCGGAAACACTTTCTCTTTGTTATCTGTGACTTCTTCATCTCCTTGATGAATCACGGACTTTCCTACAAAAGATATTTTCGCGTCATCTCAAAAATTTTACCTATGGTCTTACCGCAGCATGAGAATCACCACGCCGGTCACGGCGACAAATGCTCCGGCCACTGCCCGGGAGGTCAAACGCTCTTTTTCAATCAACACGACCAACGGCAACATGGTCACCGGTACGGTGGACATCAGGGTGGCTGCGACTCCGGTGTCGGTGAATTTGATGGCCACCAGGGACATCCATACTCCCAGGAAGGGACCGCACACCACTCCAACAAGCAAGTAGCGCAAGCTGGTGAGATCGCTGCCGAATAAACGGAGGGGATTTTTCACCCGCCGCGCCAGCAGCATGATGGGCCAGATAATGAGCACTGCACTGGTCATGCGAATGAGGGTGGCCAGCAGAGGATGCATTTGCGGCACCAACCCTTTTTTCGCAAAAATCAGTCCCACCGCCTGACCCAGTGCCCCCAGAATGCCAAAAAGTATCCCTTTGGGAGTTAAACGCGGTCGGCTTGTCCCGCTCTCGGGTACCCGCTCTACCACCACCCAGCTCACTCCGGCCAGGGTAACCATCATTCCGATTATCATGACCGGGGTTAACGGCTCTCCCAGAAAAAGATAAGCGAGTACAGCGGTGATGGCCGGCACGGTGGCCATGAGCAGCATACTCAACCGCGATCCGATGATGGCCATGGCGCTAAACAGGAAGGTGTCTCCAATCACCAGTCCGGCTATTCCACTAACCGCCAGCATCAGGGCTGCCTGGCGGGGTACGTCCACTTTTCCCCAGAACAGAAAATAGGTGGTTGCCAGCAACACCACCGCCACCGGAATGCGAAAGAGGTTGACCTGCAGCCCTCCGATGCGCTTGCTTGCCTGGGTAAATACAATGGCCGTCACCGACCACAGACAGGCGGTGGTGAGGGCAGCGATTTCACCAATGAAGGGCATGGAAAGCTCCCCACGAAAGCGCCGACTGTTTCGGAAGTGGCATTATTTTTCCGCAAGATTGTTTCACAGGCTAAATATTTGAAATATTTTTTACAAAGGCAAGGGCTTCCTGGGAAATTTCGGAGGGGGAAGGGCCTTAAGGCCCTTTTGCCGAGAAGGGCTTTAAAGCCCTTCCAGCACAAGGCCGTTAACGGCCTTCCCACGAATGCCGTCGAACAATCCGGGCACTCATCCCCTATTACCCGGAATGTTTCTTCTCCAGAATCTTCTTTACCAGCTCCTCCGGCACCAGCTTCCAGCTGGAAGTAAACTGGTTGTCGATTTTGCCCACCTTTTGGATGTATTCCACCAGAATATCCCGCATCTCCTTCTGAGAACGCCAGAGGATCGGGCATCCGAACGTCTTCTGCAGTTGAATAGCCCGGTAGCTATTTACCGCTACTTTAAACTTCCGTCGCAGGTTTAACGGTTTACCGGTTTTGGACAATCGCAAGTTCTGGATCCGTTCCCCCGGTGGCTTTGTAATATCGATCTCGTAATCCACTCCCCGGGCCATATCGTAATTAAATCCCATGAAATCATGATTAATCAGCGGTACCCGGAAGGGATTTTGGAGGTCAATCTGGTTAAAATAGCTGCTACAGCGTTCCAGATGTTCCTTTAACTGGGAACCGGACATCAGGACCACATACAATTTATTTTCGTAAGGGTAAAGCCCATACACATCGCGAATTCGCACCGGTCCTTTTTTAATCGTGTAGCGGGTAGTAAAAGCGGCAGCCAGGGAAATCTGGGCGGTTGTGTGGTCCAGCTGCGCCCGGTGGATTAAATCCACGAAGGCGGAATCCTGGAAACGGGCATTCTGGCTGGAAATGTCCTGGCTGGCTTCCCCGATCACGCTGTTAATATACTGCATGATGCGCTGATGGTAAGGCTGGTAGATTTTAAGAATCTCCGGATCCGCTTCAACCCCTTTTACCATGTCCAGATGGGCGTATTTGTCTTTCACCCGCCACTTTCCGTCAATTTTTTCTAAATGCAGATGCACCACCCCCAGGTACCGTCCATGGTAACCGGGCATGATCACCAGCGGCTTTTTCACCCGGCGTTCCGGATCGTCCTCCGGGTGAGTATTGTACCGACGGTGCTCATGACCGGAAATAATGACATCGAATTCGGGATTATTCTCGGCGATTTTTAACACCGGATTTTCTTCCGGAATATCTTTTGGCCACTCCGGATCGTCCGCCTTGGCATGAATTCCGGCATGAAAGAGGCCCACCAGGACATCGGCTCCCCGGGTTTCCTTTAAATACTTGGCCCAACCCTGGGCGGCCGTCTCCATGTCCTGCCAATGAATCCCGGGATAGGTACTGCGGTTTAACCAGAGAGGAATAGCCGGCGTGGTGAGTCCCAGAATGGCAATTTTCAAATCATCGAATTCCCGAAATGTAAACGGCTGAAAGTACGATTTCCCCTTTCGAGTCAGGGCGTTAGCCGATAGCCAGGGGAAATAGAGTTGCTTGCGAATCCGGTTGTACACCTTCGGTCCCTGTTCAACGTCGTGGTTCCCCACACAACTGGCCGAGTAACGCATGGCGTTCATCACCGCACATAGTGGGTAGGGCGTTTTCGTGTCGATGAAGTTGTAATAATAATTCAAGGGAGAACCCTGTAAAAAATCGCCATTGTCCAGCAAAATGACCCGGGAATATTTTTGACGATATTTTTTCACCAGGGTGGCAATCTTGGTCAGTCCCCACTCCGCCCGGCGCCCCAGGATGTAATCGTACGGGTAAACCGCCCCGTGAATATCGCTGGTAACCAACAAAACCACTTCCATCCGGTTCTTTCGTCCGGGCAGGAACACGGTTTTGAGCTTTTCAAAAAGGTTGTTTGTTCTAAACATCGCTCATTTTCAGCATTTTCGTGCGAATCAGCGGACTTTAATGCGCTTGTTCGGATCCTGTTTACGAACCCAGCGAATGAACTTACGGATTTCCGGATGGGCTTTCAAGTTGTCCAGACAATGGTAGTGTGCCGCCAACTCCCGATTGGGAAAGGTGCGGTGCACCATCCGGTGGCAGGCGGAACAGAGCTCCACCCGCGGTCCCTTTTTTCCCTGACGCGATTTTGGAATCAGGTGATGACTGGTCAATTTGCCAACCTCTCTCCCGCAGAGCTGGCATCGGGGCATCGTCTCTCAACTCAATCCGCTTTTTAGATGTTTCTCTTGCTCACTTCACTTTAATCAACTGACCCAGCGAAAACTTAATAATATTGAGTTCGCTATTGACCCGCGATTTCCGGGCAAAGCGAATATTCTCCACGATTCCGGTGTACAGATCGCTCTTTTCCAGGGCATCCCGAAAATCCTGGCGGCTCATGCCAGCCCGATAATTCTTCATCAACCAGCTGGCAATATCGTAACCCAACAAATGGTAAATCTCCGGGGTAGTGTGCATGCGCAAGCGAAAACGAGTCATAAACTCTTTGTAATTCCAGGAATCCGGGTCGAAATAACCAGCGGTAACGTAAATCAACCCATCCAGATAGGAACGCTGCTTCTGGAGCGCTTGCGGATCATTCCATCCCTCATTCCCCAGCAAGGTGCACTGAATATTATTAAAGGCGAATTGAGGAGCAATAAAAGGAATAAACTCCGGATAAGTGGGAATAAACAGGGCGTCGATTCCGGTGGCCGGAACCTGAGTCGAATCAATTTCCCGTCCCGATTCGTCGGAGAATAACTCCTCATTAAGATACTGGCGGAATTGCTCCTGAATCTGTGCTTCCGTTAAGGTGGAATCGACCTGCAGCACGGAATCGCGGAAAGAGATGTAAAAACTTTTGTGGCGGATGGCTTTGAACTGCCGGGAAAAATCCTGGGTATCGAGGTAATACCATTGCGTTTCCACCACCTCGCCTCCGTTCGCTTCCACGGTTTTGGTAAATGCATTGACAATGGTTTCCCCGTAATCATTCACCGGCGCCAGAATGGCAAATGTTTTAAAGCCCAGTTCTTTGACGGCATAGTCAGCCAAAAATTCCCCCTTAATGGCGGCATCAGGATTTATCTGAAAGGTGTAACGACTTAATTCAGCCAATCCGATCTGAGAATTCAAGGGGGCAATAAAAGGGAAATGTTCGTAGCGAGACAACAACGCCAGGGCAGCAGTTTGATCATTGTTCAACGGAGAGACCACGGCCAGAGGTGGCTGTTCCTTCAAATTTTTCATGGTATTTTGTACGGCAGACAAAACACTGCCGCCCACCTGCACCGTGTCAATTTCCAGTACCTGCTCGGGATTCCGTTGAGACATTTCGTAAGCGGCGTACATGGCGCCCAGCACAAAGGCAGTGCTCACTTCCTTCTCCACATCTTCGTCGGATTTGAGAATCAAAATGCGATTGGAGGCCACCGCCCCTCCCTTCTGCGTTTCCAACAATCGCCGGGTAATGGCCGTGTAAGGATGGTTGGGATATTGATTTAACAAACTTTCCAGCAGACTCCGTCTCTCGGCATTGCGCCCCTGTTCCACCAGTTGGCGCGCTTTTAACAATTCCTGTAAATAAGAAAAACTTTGCCGGTCGAATTCCCCCTCAATCCGACTCAATTGCGAAGGAGTAAAATGGAGCACCACCGTGTTGAAAAGAAAATCCACCGCCTTTTCCCGCAAGCGGGGATCACTGTCGTGGTACTGAATCCACAACCAGTTTTTCACTGCTCTGGAATAATCGCCCTGCCGATAATAAATTTTTCCCATTAAAAAATGAATATCGTCCAGGTACAAACTGTGGGGATGAACCTGCAGGAAATTATGGCAAACAATCATCGCCGCTTTGTAATCCCCCAGTTTGTAATAGGTCTTGGCCAGCATTAATTTGGTGGCGGTCAATATTTTCGAGTGGGGGTAATCTTTGAGAAGGGTAAAAAATTGGCGCTGCGCCGCAGCGTACTGACCCTGCTCGTAATAAGCAACCCCTTGCTGGAATAATGCGCGATCGTCCGTCTGAGCATACAACAGCGACACCACAAATAAACCGAAAATCAGAGTCCGAATAGCTATTTTCAATCTCAACGTCGCTCCTCCATAATTGGTCGATTTTTTCTTTCTTCGAAAAAGAAAATATATCACTCAACCGGAGAAATGTCAACTTGAGAATATTTGCCTTTCTCTTCTGGGCCCACCCATCGGGAATACACCATCCGTCTTTTCAAACAGAACGGAACAGACCTATTCAATCAGAGGGCAAAACAAGGCCGAAGTCACCCAGAAAAATCGAACAAACGCAACCTATAATTCATTAATTATTCATTACTTATGCCATTTTATTAGGAAAGCTGGAGCAACTTTTGGGATAAACATTTTGAATTGGAGCGGTTTTATTATTAATTTCTTGGGATAAATGGGGGTTGACATGGATTGGTTTAAAAAGAAAAAAGGTATTTCCACCTCGGCAGAAAAAAAGTCGCTGCCGGACGGACTCTGGATTAAATGCAACAAATGCGGCGAAATTATTTACCGGAGTCAATTGCAGGCACGCATGAACGTGTGTCCGAAGTGCGATTACCATTTTCGGGTTTCCTCTAAAGAATACGTGCAGTACCTATTCGACGAAAACAGTTTTCAGGAATTCAATGCCCACATTGCGCCCGGCGATCCGCTGAAATTCAAAGACACCAAGAAATACAGCGACCGTCTGAAAGCGGCCCAGAAGAAAACCGGTCTGCTCGACGCCGTCATCACCGGCGAAGCGGCCGTTACCGGTTACCCGGTCATCGGGGCGGTCATGGATTTCAACTTTATTGGCGGGAGCATGGGCTCGGTGGTCGGCGAGAAAATTGCCCGGGCAATCGACCGGGCCCGCGAACAACGGAAGCCCCTGATTATTGTCTCGGCATCCGGTGGGGCGAGAATGATGGAAGCCGCCCTCTCGCTGATGCAGTTAGCCAAAACCAGCGCGAAACTGTCTCAGTTAGCCGAGGCCAAAGTCCCTTACATTAGCATTTTACTGGATCCCACTACCGGAGGAACCACCGCCAGCTTTGCCATGTTAGGCGACATCATTATTGCTGAACCGGGAGCTCTGGTGGGATTCGCCGGGCAGCGGGTCATTAAACAAACCATCGGGCAGGACTTACCGGAAGGTTTCCAGACGGCGGAGTTCGTACTGGAGCACGGTTTCATTGACCTGATTGTCCATCGTCAGGAAATGCGAACCACCGTGGGGAAAATCCTGGATCTGATCTGGGGGCAAAATAATGCCTCCGAGCCGACGACGGAAACCTCCGCTAAAAGTTAATTTGTCAGGAACAACCCAGGCTCGATTTGTCCGTACACGACAGAAAATTTTTCAACGTAATTTGACCTGGCGCAATCGAAAAACGCAATTCCCCTGTTTATTCTTAGAGCCTTCAGCAAGGACCGGAGGGTTCTTAACGCTGTTCAGAACTCGAAACGATGGGAACTTTTCGTTTGCAAAAACCATTGACAATTCAACTTAAAATAACAGAAAATTTCAGGAATTGAGGTGAACATGAATAAAGACAAACCGGTTATTCTGGTCACCAACGACGACGGCATCTACGCTCCCGGGATTCTGGCCCTTTACGAAGCTATGGCGGAATTAGGAGACGTACACGTGGTTGCTCCCGATTCCGAGCGCAGCGCAGTGGGACACGCCATCACCATTTCCGATCCC
>JAJRXE010000086.1 GCA_024276455.1 Calditrichota bacterium | reverse complement strand
GGAGGCGGGGGAAAGCTCCACCCAGCGCTCTCCATTGAGTACGGCTTCGATCGCGCGCTGGGTATCGCGCAGCGCGACCTCTTCGCTATCGCCACGCGTGCGATCCATTGGGAGGTTAAACAGGCCGCTGAGGAAACGCTCCATCTGTGCGACGAAACCTCGCCCTACGGGCTGACCGGCGCCATTTTTGCGAAAGACCGGCAAGCCATCCTGAAAGCAGACCAGATTCTGGTGAATGCGGCGGGCAATTTTTACATTAACGATAAACCGACCGGCGCGGTGGTGGGCCAGCAACCGTTTGGCGGTTCACGAGCCAGCGGTACCAACGACAAAGCCGGTAGCTACCTGAACCTGATTCGCTGGGTGACTCCCCGCACCATTAAGGAAACCTTTGTGCCGCCCAAAGATTACCGCTACCCCTTCATGGCAGAAAAATAAATCCTCTGTCGGCGCGGTAAGGCAAAGCCTCTTCCCTTCGGGGGAGGGGCTTTTTTATTTTCCGGCAGAGAAAAAATCGCAGAGATGGAATCGGGAAAGAGTGGAGAGAAAAATCCAGAGAGAAGGTTGCCCGGAGCTTCCCGGGGCCGGAAGGACAACACCCGACTCAGATTTCCCCGGGATTTCGATTTCCGACGGAAAGGACTACTGGTCCGGGGCGATTTTACGCAGGACAAACACAAAATGATTGGCAAAATGAAGCGGCACCATTCGGCGAATAAATCTCCTGCCCATTCCCACTATTTTTTGTAAACGGCCTACTCCCGGTAAGGCGACCGTTTTGTGAATGGGCCACTCGTCGCGGAAAACGCCTTCAACCGCCAATCCGCTCTCGCGAAAAAGCCTCTGCCACTTCCTTAGCGAAAGGGCGTTCTCCCGGATTCCCCGGGTGCGCTGCCTGAATCGACCGCCGATCTGCCAGGAAACGGTCCGGGAATTGGGCACCATGAAACAAAAGCGGGCGCAGTCCGTGCTGACCCGATACATTTCGCGAATCGCGGTGGGAATATCGATGAAATGCTCCAGGACCCCGATGCAGGTAAGGTAATCGAAATATTTGTCCGGAAAATCCATGCGGGTCACCGACGAGACTTTTACCACGGCGCCGGGGGCATTTCGGGCGGACCATTTCACCGCGGCGGGTGACAAATCGATTCCATAGGCTTCCAATCCCCGCTTTCTGGCCGCCCGGAGCAACCAGCCTAATCCGCACCCAATGTCCAGCAGTCTCTTCCCGGGCTGCACCGCCAGATAATCCAGAAAAATGGGAAACGCCGGGTATTCCCGCATACTTTTCAATCCCCGTCGACGATACAGCTTCTCAAACCAGCGTGCCACCGCTTGCTCATTAAACTGCTTTATTTTTTGCTCTATTTTCTGTACCATTTCATACTGTTTTAATTTCAGAACACTCGCACCCTTTCATTGTCGCCAACTCGCATCGACGCTCGTTCTCTTCGCTGTGGATGTTTTCTTCGGATGTCTTCCCTTCCATACTACGACTTTTCCGGTCCAATGGCAATACAAATAAAAAAGGGGCGAGCGCTCTAACATTTCTCAGGGCAACTCGAGGTTCTACATCTTCGCCGGAGAATGTCGAGGAATTGTTTTCAGGAAAGTCCAGTAAGAAACTGGGCTGGCTGAAGCCGCCTTTTTCACACCTTGTTCGATTTCAGAGAACGAAGCAACCGCAGGTCTTCCGCGTAGGCCTGGTCGCCGCCGGGTATTTCCAGAATCATAGGAATGTCCCTAAAGGTCGGATCGTGCAACAGGTAACGGAAACTTTCCAGCCCGATTTCGCCCTGCCCGATGCGGGCATGGCGATCCACCCGGCTGCCCAGCTCCCGCAGCGAATCATTCAAATGGAATGCTTTCACCTTTTCCAGACCGACGGTTTCCTGCAGGGCATGCTTGGTGTCCTCCCACCCCTCGCCGGTCCGAATGTCGTAGCCGGCGGCAAAAATGTGGCAGGTGTCCACGCAGATGCCAATGCGGTGGTTCAATCCGGTTTTTTCCATGATGTAAGCCAACTGCTCGAAGCGGTACCCCAGATTGGTACCCTGCCCGGCGGTGGTTTCCAGCAACACCGTCACCTGCTCTACTCGGGCGTCTTCGCATGCCCGACGAATACTCTCGGCAATTTTGTTCATTCCGGTTTCTTCTCCCTCGCCCAGGTGTGCCCCGGGATGCATGACCAGAAAAGGCACCCCCAACAGCTCGCAGCGCTTCAGCTCCTCCACAAAATTGTGGTAGGAAAGGTGGTAGGTTTTCGGATTGGGACTGGCCAGATTGATCAGGTAGGCGTCGTGAATGGTCATGGGACGCACGCCGGTTTCCGCAATCGCCTGCCGGAACTTCTCCACCTCTTCCGGCTTCAGCGGCGGCACTTTCCACTGCATCTGAT